>JAFQUL010000117.1 GCA_017408535.1 Clostridia bacterium | reverse complement strand
GGAAGTGCATCTATATCAAGATGGTCATAATGCG
Source organism: Clostridia bacterium (assembly GCA_017408535.1). Lineage (GTDB taxonomy): Bacteria > Bacillota > Clostridia > Oscillospirales > CAG-272 > RGIG2161. Next base: position 2,323 of record JAFQUL010000117.1, on the reverse strand, counting down.
CGTGAGTTGCGATAAGTGCGTCAAGGGTCAGGTCATAGGGCTGAAAAAGCTTAGGAAGCAGGCGCTTAAAGCCTGCATATCTCTTACAGCAATCGGAAAGGTACGGGTCAACAGCGATCAGCTTGCCGCCGTCCGTCTTAAATAGAAATCCTGCCTGACCAAGCCAGAAGACTCCTACCTGGCCCCGAGGTACAGTGGTCGAAATTACAGATTCAGAAAAAATACTCATTCGTGTCTCTCCTTAAAAGTCTCTTGCGTATCCGCATATCCAGCCGCCGTCAACATTGAGCACGGTACCGGTTATGTAGGAGGCAAAGCCGCTTGCAAGGAATCTTGCAGCATAGGAAATATCCTCGGTCGAGCCCTGGCGGTGCTGAGGAATATGACTGAGAAGTCCCTCAAGGGCAGTATTCTTGGTCCAAAGAGTCTGGGTTACCGGAATACAAACACTGCCGGGGGCAATGACATTCACTCTTATTCCGTACTCGGCGAACTCGAGCGCCATAGCCTTTGAAAAATTAATAACGCCTGCCTTTGCCGCATTGAAAGCACACTGACGGCGGAAAGGCACCATACCTACAACCGAGCTGATATTGATGATATTGCTTCCCTCTCTGCCCTTCATATAGGGAACTGCGGCCTTGGTACAGTTATAAACGCCGTTAAGGTCAACGTCAAGGATCTTATCCCACCACTCGTCGTCAAACTCGTCGGTAAACTGTCTCTTGTCAGGTCCTACGTTTATACCGGCATTGTTTATCATAACGTCGATACCGCCAAAGTCACCTGCGATCTCACCCATTATTCTGTGAGCGCAATCGATATCGGTAACGTCAAGAATATATTCCTTTGCACGTCCTCCGGAGGAGACGATCTCTTCAACCGTCTTGTCGCCACCCTTGATGTCACATACGGCAACGATAGCACCGTCGGCTGCAAAGCCTCTCGCCATAGCATTTCCGATACCGCCGCCGGCACCGGTTATAACAACTACCTTGTCTTCAAATCTTATATCCAATTTTATTCACCTGTCTTTTTTTATTTTTCAGGATACATCTTTATCTCACTGGTCTCGATCCACGGGATGAAGGGCTCTGTACAGAAGTTTTCGCAGAGCTCAAAGCGAACATACTTTGCCTTGACGGGAGTATCGAACACTATCTCCTGCCAGCCTTCAGCCATTTCCATCTCCTCGCGGTGGATATGAGTCCACTCAACCTCGTCGATAGAGTTTTCCTTGCGTCTGAGCTTTCTCGGCTCATCGGTAGTAGAAACGTATATATTAATTACCTTTGCCAGCTCTTCAAGGATACTGTAGTCAAGTCCCACGTTACGGAAGATACGTATCTTTGATATCTCCTGCTCCTCACCAAAGAAGCTGAGTACTACATCCGCTTTTTTCTCGTCATTGGCACCCCAGGTACCACCGCAGCGTTCTGTGTCGTCGTCAATAAGATTGCATACCCAGAAGGTAGGATCGGGATCGGTAATGCTTGCCCATTCTATTCTGGTATAAAAAGAACCGTCTCTACGTACGCCTATCGGCAAAAGCTCGTTTTTCATTTCAGAACCCTTTCATTTTGATATATTATTAAATCTGTTAAACATAATACCTATGTACTATTTATTCTAAACCAAAATGCTCTCAATGTCAACATTACCCGGCCGCAAATTACCATTTTTCACACACAAAATCCCCGCCCGGGATGCCGGGCGGGGATCTTTATTCAATTCAGTTATCCTCGGGATTAAACTCTTTGTCAAGCAATTTGAGGACGATTTTGAACTTTTTATCGAGACTTGCATACTCCTGTGCGTATGACTGATCGTTGTCTCTGATTCTGCTTCTGTATTCACTGCCAAAGCCGCCTGTTTTATGACAGTATATCCAAGAAGGATCAAGCTTGAAGCCGCTAATGATAAGATCTACCATTCTTCTCGACTGAGGGTCGTTCATATACTTACCCTTAAGAGCAACGTTAAGATATGAGGGGTGAGTATCTCTGTAGGAATAAGACGCCATCGCCTCAAGAACCGCACCTGCCATATCGGGATTACGGTTGGTTTTGGGAATTGAGAAGGAGAAATACTGGTCATGTGCGAATGAGTAGTACTCCTTCTGATTATCGTCGTACTTAGGATAAGGAATCAAACCGTACTCATCCTGCATATTACGGAGAGTTGCTCCCTCTGCAGCATGGATCTTATTTACCATGAACAGGAGACCGCCGTCGGCAAACTTGGCAGAAAGATCGTTAAGAGCGTCATCCTCCTTGTTTTCGGGAACATAGCAACCTGTGGTATCATGAAGGAGAACGCGTAT
>JAFQUL010000116.1 GCA_017408535.1 Clostridia bacterium | reverse complement strand
TACTCGGTGGGAATAGCACCTACGTAGAAGCCCTCTGAGTTAACTGACCAAACTCTGAGGTCGGGACAGTCGGTCTTGATCTTGATCTCAGTCTTGATGACCTCGATCATAATGGGAGCACGGCCGTAGTCCAGCATCTTCTCGTCTGCAAATTTAGCGTCTGTATTAAAGGCTCTGCCAACGGTGGTGATAAGGATGTTCTTCGAGGAGGAGATCTTCTCTCCGTCAAGAGAACTCATCGCCACTACAGCAAAGTCATTCTCACATTTAACCGATACGTCACTGAGCTCAAGCTCACCGTTCTTGCCGAGGAAGCCGTAGGCACACTTGGTAAGGGGAGTATCTACTGTACCGTAGTTTTTCTCCCAGCTGCGGTAAAGCTCACCGGTGTCGGAACGGACCTCACCCGCAGATTCTGGAACAAGAACCTCATTCTCCTTTACGCATCTGTCAGCACCGCTAACCTCGCGGTCAATGTCAGCAACGATCCTTGAAAGCTCACTTGCACACTTGAATGCATCGCCGGGAGAGGAAATAAGATCATCAACCTTTACCGAGATCTTGTTCTTTGCGGGGGATACGTCGCCGCGGCGTGTAATGAGAGCCGCATGGTAGAAGAGGCCGAATTTTGCGGGATCGTTCCAGGTGGAGAAAATACCCTCACGGTAGGAAACACCGCCGATAGTCTGGGAGGAGCCCTCCTTGCCCAGCATCTTCATATTCTCAAGTCTTGTTCCGTATGCGTAGGTGTGGATGGTGTATCCGGCATAACCCTGAAGAGCGCCTACTGCCGCAAAGTATATAGGAGATTCAGCACGGAAGCTGTTGGGCCAGGGCATATCCCATTCGGAGACAAACAGAGGCTTATCATCAAGATGTGACTTGGAGAAGATAGTGCTTCCGCAATCGTACATCTGGGTGATGCCGCGGTTCATACAGGACTTGTCAAACTCGCCCCAGTGCCAATCGTATACGTAATGGTGGTTGTCGATAAAGTCGGTGTCAAAATGGGTCTTGGTGCATGCAGCGGAGAGATGCCAGTTGGTGCCGGTTATCGGTATCTTGATACCGATCTTGCGGCAGTGCTCAATCATCTCACGGTAATACTCGGTCTGTACCTCCATCTTGTAGTCAAGAAGAGGACCGGTGACCTTTTCGTTAAGGTCGCAGTTTTCTGCATCGTATTCGAGACCCTTTTCATCAAGCCAGGCTCTGAAATTGCGGCGGAACTCGGTGGAATAGGGCTCTATCTCAAAGGGATACCAGGAGAAGAAATCGCACTCGTTAACGATCTCAGCCATAACGAATACCGGATCGTCCTTGTATGCAAGGCCGGTGTAGGGGTTAACGTGACACCAGATAGTCTCAAACATCTCCTTCTGGAGCTCGATGAGACGGCGGTTGCAGGCACAGTAGGGCTTGGCCGCATCCTTGAGAGCAAGAACGTTCTCTACGCCGTCGCCGTTTTTGAACTTGCGGTAGGTGTAGGTATCCATATAACAGTAGATACCCTCGTTCTTAAGACAGTAGATATAGTAGTCGAGGCGGTCCATGCTCTCAGGGTCAAGCTTACGGGTAGTCTCTACACGGGGACCCTTTGTAAAAGCGAATATGTTGGGAGTATCCCACTCAGCATCAAGCTGATGGAATCTTACTATGTTTACGCCGAACTTGGCAAGACGCTTAGCGGACTTTTCCGCATAATCGTGATCGGGGAAGTTGGCACCGCCGTTAAGGTTGGTACCCCAGAAGCGGCCTACAGTGCCGTCCTCAAACTCGAAGTGGTCTCCGGCTGTGCGGAGAAAGCCGTGCTTGCCGGCAGGCTTTTCACTTTCAAAGACGAAGCGCAGGTCTACCGGGGCATCGTCGGGATAGGCGGGAAAGGGAATATATTCTGTCATGTTATTACCTCACAATCTGACCTAAATAATTATATGATCTTAATACCGAGAATGGAGCAAAGATCACGGAGTGCACCGGTGTGGTCACCGTAAGCGATGAAGTAGTGCTGGCAGGCAACCTTATCAGCGAAGTCCTCAACGTCATCAAGAAGGACCTCAAGGCCGGGAAGCTGAGGAGCGGGCTGAGTCCATCCGCATTCTTCCCAGCGTCTGGGGGTAATGCCGGTACCCTTTACCATGTGGAGATAATACTCACCGTCAGCGTATGCAAGACGGCACATAGTAAGCTCGCCTGTCTTTACCTTGGACACGTTGAGAATACCCTCGGACAGCTCGCCGAATGCGGCGGGCATGACGGTAACGTCACCGTCAACTATCTCAGCGGGAACAAAGTCGGGAACACCTGCAAGAACTCTGTCCTCAAAGAACTCGTAGAACTCAAGGTAAGCCGCACACTGACCGGTAAGGTGGCGGAGCATCAGCTGGGTGATCTCGCCGAGAGCGTCGTTCTCCGGAACGGTGGAAAGATGATCCACGTCAGAGAGAAGCATAAAGATAGGTGCGGGGGGATAACCGAGAAGCTTCTTCATACCGTCAACGTCCTTAAGAGAGATAGACTCGTAGCCTCTCTCACGGCAGATGTCTCTTACTGCGAGATAGTAGCCTGCCGCACGCATCTGTGCCTCACGGTTGGGCTCCTTTAAGAACTTCCAGGAGGACATATACTTGTTTATTACTTCTTCCTTTTCAGCGTCAGAGAATTTCTCGTATCTCTGAGCGACCTCCAGCATCTCGAAGGACTCGATCTCAGGACCGATAACCTTCTTAAGGGATGCACCGTCAAAGAGAGTGCCGTAGAGGTTCATATCGCGGTAACCCATCATACCTGCCTTTGCGTGACGGAGCTCGGAAGCGGCAACAGCGGCACGGCAGTACTGAGCGACCTTCTTGGCGCCGGAGGGCTTGCCGATAATGTCATATACGTACTTGAAGCGGTAGCCAAGGTCTGCGAGAGTTTTGCGGAGACCGGTGGTACCTGCCTGGTCAGCGGTGGTGACCAGACGTCCGTCATCCTCATACCAGCCGCAAAGACCCCAGAGAACAACGGGGAGGTGGCGGTAGTGCTCAGCTACCTTGATAACTGCGTGGGTGGGTATCCAGCCCGCAATGCAGAGTATGAGTGCTTCGAACTTCTCTTCTGCAAGAGCGTCAACTGCCTTCTTTATATCTTTTTCCTCGTAATCGTCGGCAACGGGGAATACAGATACCAGCTCAAGCCCCTCTGCTTCAAGCTGTTCCTTTGCCGCAGTACACTTTCTTACGATAACGTCAACGGGAGTGTTTACCTCGCCGAAGCCTACAAAACCTATTTTTTTCATTGCCATAATCCGCCTTTCCAGTTATTTAATCTGTCATCCAGTTTGTTAAATCTTTGATATGACTCGCTGTAGTCAGCGCCGGAGGGAGTGTAGATGAGATCTGTCTCCACCAGCTTTTCTACCGCCTCCTCGATGGAGGAGAACTCTCCTGCACCTACACCTGCAAGAATTGCCGAGCCGAGACATGCTGTCTCGGTATTCTTAAGGGTTGTCAGGGTCTTGCCGGTAACGTCTGCCTTTATTCTGCACCACAGGGGGCTCATTGCGCCGCCGCCCATTATCTTAATAGTGTCGTAGCCGTCACCCAGATACTCAAGGTCGTTCTTCAGCATGAAGGCCACCGACTCGAGTATACTTCTTGCAAAATGTCCGCGGCCGTGTGCAAGAGTCATTCCGAAGAAGACGCCCTGAGCCGAGGGATTGTAGTTGGGAATGGTGGAGCCGCAGAGGTAGGGAAGCATAGTCAGTCCCTCGCATCCGGGAGCAACCTTTTCCGCCAATTCGTCAAGCTCTCTGAAGGATATCTCGGGGCAGAAGGTGTTTCTGTACCACTTCAGTGCCATTCCCGCAGTGGGTGACCACAGAAGCAGACAGTATTTGCCGTCTATTGCGTGGTAGTGGCAGGGAACCTTTGACTCGGGATCGAAGGGGGGGAGCTTGTCCGTCACCGCACAGATCGCCATAATGGTTCCCGTCATCTCGCTCATCTCGTGCTCACGGATTATTCCCGCCCCGATGGCGCCTGCGATCTGGTCAAGTGCACAGCCGGATACGGTGATGCCCTCGGGTGTTTGGCCGATACGCTGACCGCTCTTTACGAGTCTGGGCAGATTTTCACGGGAGATCCCGATAAACTCCAGCATCTCATCCCACCAGTCTCCGGTGTTTATGTCAAAATATATTGTGGAGGACTGCATACTGCCCTCGGTGGCAAACTCGCCGGAGAGCTTATATATAAGGTAGTCCTCAAGCATAAAGATCTTTTTTGTCTTAGAGAAGACCTCCGGCTCGTTGTTCTTTACCCAGAGAAGCTTTGATGCAGGCCAGCCTGCGGTTATCTCCGGCTGACCGGTGACCTCGTATACCCGCTTTGCACCGAAATGCTCTTCAATGGCCTTTGCCTCTTCCTCCGCACGGTTGTCAAGCCATACTATGGCACGGCGGACGGGAGCCCCGTTTTCGTCTGTCAGGATCAGGGTCTCACCCTGGGTATCAATGGCAAGAGCGTCGATCTTCACCGTCTTTTCTATCTCAGCTATCGCCTGGCGGCAGATGCTGACATATTCATCCGGCTCAAACTCTATAAAGCCGTTCTCGGTTATAAGGGTGTAGTCCACCGTAGCCGATGCAAGCTGTCTGCCCTCTGAATCAAAGGCGGCGGCTTTAAGAGAGGTGGTGCCTACGTCTATTCCAAGCAGATTCATTGTAATCTCCATCCCGCCGCTTTGCGGCGGTATATATAGTTTGAATTTATGTGCGTGACAACCATACTTTGGTTGATAGCCAAATAATAATTCACGCAACTATACGTTAAACTCGTTATGGTTTTAAGGAAATTCAAATGTGTTCGCCTCTGCGAACAAAAATGGGTTTGGGTCCCATTTTTAATTTG
>JAFQUL010000115.1 GCA_017408535.1 Clostridia bacterium | reverse complement strand
GGGGTTCTCGGTGCGTACAACGCAGCCGATATTGCTACATACGATATCATAAAGGTTGGCACAGTAGCGGTAGGTTCTGTGGATCTCACTCTTTCCGACTACGATCTTGACCTCGATGCTTCCGGTGTTAAGGTAACTACCGGTACTACGGGTATCAAGCTTGACAGCTTTGGTCTTTGTACCGATGACGCAGGCACTGCGGCAGACGGTAAGATAACTCACAACGTACAGTACTACCTTAAGGCTGTCCTCAGCGCAGAGGAAGGCTACTACTTCGGCGAGGCGGATATTACTCTTGACGGTGTGGCGGCAACTAAGTCAGAGCTGAGTGATGGTGTTTATACCGTATACTTCAAGCTTGACGTTCTCGAGAGAGAGATAACTTCTGCTGAGCTTGATCTTTCCGACTACGATCTTGACCTTGATGCTTCTGGTGTTAAGGTAACTACCGGTACTGCAGGTATCAAGCTTGACAGCTTTGGTCTTTGTACCGATGACGCAGGCACTGCGGCAGGCGGTAAGATAACTCACAACGTTCAGTACTACCTCAAGGTTGTTTTCAGTGCAAAAGAAGGTTACGACTTTGGTGATACAGTAGCTGTTACTCTCGACGGTGTGACAGCAGTTAAGTCAGAGTTGAGCGACGGTGTTTATACCGTATACTTTAAGCTCGATATTCTCGAACGCAGCACAGTTGTTGTGGGCGGTACAGTCAAGAACTACCTTGATTTTACAGAGACTATTACCGTTGAACTTTATAAAGCAGGAAGTGATACCCCTGCATATACCACTACCACCGTTGGTGAGGATGCGATATACTCATTCGGTGCAGTTGAGCCCGGTGAGTATATACTCAAGGTATCTAAGGCTGATCACGTTACCCGTGAGTATGCCGTAACTGCAGATTCCACCGACATTACTCTTGATCTCAAGATACACCTTCGCGGCGACATTAACGGCGACGGACGAGTTAATACCACTGACGTCGGACGTGCTAATGCACACGCTAAGAAGACAAATATTCTTGAAGGATATGAGTTTGCCTGCGCAGACGTCAGCAACGACGGACGAGTTAATACCACTGACGTCGGACGTATGAATGCACACGCAAAGAAGACCAATCTTCTTTGGTAATCATAATAAAAGCCAAAAGAGACGCTCGGACGAGCGCCTCTTTTTTTTATTGTTTTATGCTTTTGACTTTTCTTGTGCGGAATGTGCATAGCCAAAATCCCCCTGTCACGAGAATAACGGTAAATATGATCTCTGCGACTGATGTACTGAAGGTAAAGACGTGGCTGAATAGTGCGGAAGAAAAGTAACAGAGGGAAAAGGAGATAAGGAAAGGAATCAGTACCCACTCTATCGGTTTTACACTGAAGTCGGATATCTTGCTTAGCTTTCTGATACTGAGTACTATGTTCATAAGCTCTGACACGAAAATTGTTATCACGTATCCGTATAGACCTATTACCGGCGTAAGGAAATATACCAGTATTACGCAAAGAGCGGCATCTGCAATATTGATCTTCATGGATGCGAGCTGTTCACCCATCCCTTTAAGTACAGCGTCTACCGCATTGTCAAGATACATTACCGGGACGAGTGGTGAGAGAAATCTTATGTAAAGTCCGGCCTCCTCACTGCTGTATATGAGCCTTCCGAGCTCATCTGAAAAGGTGAACATTACCACTGCCGCGCCGATCGAAAAGGAAAGTGTTACCCTGAACACCTTTTCTATTACTCTCTGTATACTGCCGTTGTTACCGGTGGCGTGTCTCTCCGCCACCTCGGGAATTATCAGAGAGGCGAAGGAGAAGGGGATAGCACCGGGGAACAGCACCAGTGGCAGAGCCATTCCGTGAAGAGTTCCGTATGCGGCAAGCGCCCGGTCTGCATCAGCACCGTTTTTTCTCAGCCCTCTGGGGATAAGCATGTGCTCTATTGTCACAAGGGCCGATCTGAAATAGGAACTGAAAGCCACGGGGAGTGTTATCGAAAACATATATTTCGCAAGCCCCGTATGCTTTCTTTTTTTACCCTTGAAGTGCAGATGCCTGTGTCTGTCATATAGATACATGCAAAACGAGAGAAAGAAGCTCCCGAATTCCGCAAGAGAAGCCCCGCCTACAACAGACAGACAGGCATATTCTATGCCTCGCGGGGCAAAGATCATTAGACCGTATATTGTGAGAAATATCTTTACAGCCTGTTCAAACACCGAGGCGAGAGCACTTTTGGTCACACGCCTTACTGCGGTAAAATAACCGGAAAGTGCACTTGAGATGGCGATGGGGGTGAGACTGAGGGCAAGGAATTTAAGTGAGGTGACGGTGCGTTCATCACCGAGCCAATTCTTGCCTATGTAATTTGATGAGAAGAATAGAATCACACTTGCCAGCAAACCGAAGAAGGCGGCATAAGCGAGACACAGCCGCATGGATTTTATCGCTTTTTCTCTGTCATTTACACCGATCGCCTCTGCCACCATTCTTGTAACGGCAAGATTGATACCGGAGGATGCAAACGTTACAGCAAAGCCGTAAACACTCATTACAAGAGTGATAAGACCCATTGCCGCGGCCCCCAGCCGGGATGATATGTATGCGTTCAGCGCCATACCTACGGCACGCATGAGAAGGGTCATAGATACGGCGACCATTCCGTTAAAAAAGAATTTCTTTGTATTATTCATAGCTTTTTATGACCTGACCTCCTCTGTTAATAAAAGGTATGAGACAAGTCGGTCATTTATGTGGGACAGGGAACTAACTGAGCGGTTTTTATTACAAAATACGATTTAACACTTTACTTTGTGAAAAAATGTGATATAATTGATTAAAAAGTGTATCGGGAGAGAAACAATGAGAAAATCCGTTTTGACCGTATTTCTTATTTTATCCCTTTTGGCTTGTGCCTGTTCTTCCTCGGGAGGAGAGAAGGATCTATTACAGCAGGATACTACCGTTGTATCTGACGTAGAGAATCCGATGACTTCACTTTACAGAGAACGCGATGATAAAGTCCCCGCACTTGATCTTGGCGGAAGGGTGATCAGGTTTATCAGCATGGAGTCCGACGCTGATTCTGGACAGCTATATGACGATGAAATCTGCATAGAAGAGCTTAGAAGTGAGCCGCTTAATGATGCTATATATAACAGGAATCTTTACGTTGAGGAGCGGCTTAATTGTAAGATTGAAAATGAGTTTGGCTCTGGCACATCATACAAGGTTGGCGAGAAACTGAACGTTATGTTCAATTCAGGGGACGATACCTATCAGGTAATTGCTTACCAAGCCCCGAGAACCATGATCCTTGCCTTTGAGGGGCATTTGTATGACCTTGAAAGTATAGAGAATGGGTATATAGAGTTTGATGCTCCTTGGTGGCAGCAACAGTATCTTGAAGAAATAATCATGGACAGCAGTACATACGCTCTCGCAGGCGACTTGTCTTTATCTCTGCTGCGTTCGGTACACGCAACCTTTTTTAACAAGAAGATTGCTGAAGACAACGATATAGATGATCTTTACAAGGTGGTTTGGGACGGCCGTTGGACTATAGATTATCAGGCTCAAATAGTTGCCGATATTTACGTTGACACAAACGGAAACTCAAAATATGATGAGGATGATCTGTACGGGTTCGGAACACCTGGTTATTGGGCTACCGACAGCTATTGGCGCGCCTTTGATCTTGACGTGCTTTCAAAGGACGAGTACGGTGATTTTTATCTCTCTATCAATGAGGATAAGCTTTACTCCGCGCTGGAGAAAAT
>JAFQUL010000114.1 GCA_017408535.1 Clostridia bacterium | reverse complement strand
TATGGCGAAACAGAGAGATATCTTTTTCATCAGGGCACGAACTTCAGTGCCTATGACTATATGGGCTGCCATATAAAGAAAACAGAAAACGGGTACAGATATACCTTCAGAGTATGGGCACCGCGTGCAATCGGGGTTCGTCTTGTTGGCGATGCCTTTGGCTGGGAAATGGGCAGTGAAATGGAAAGGATAACAAATAACGGTATATGGCAGCTTGAAACGGAAAATTCTGACGATTTGTTCGGATCATTTTATAAGTACAAGATCATATCAGACACGGGAATATTTCTCAAAGCAGATCCGTATGCTTTTTCATCGCAGACATTAGGAGAAACTGCTTCCATTATTACAGATATCGATCTGTTCGAATGGGCGGATGACTCCTGGATGGATTACAGAAGAAAGCTAACAACCGGTCAAAAGGACGGTAAAAAGCATTTTTACCCATACCCGCTGAATATATATGAGGTACATCTCGGCTCATGGAAAAGAAAAAACAGCGGGAATACTTCGATGGAAAACAATTACCTGTCATACAGCGAAATAGCCGATGAGCTTATACCGTATGTCAAAGAAATGGGCTACACTCACATTGAACTTATGCCGATAGCAGAGCACCCTTTTGACGGATCATGGGGATATCAGATATGCGGATATTACTCACCCACGTCACGGTACGGTACACCCATGGATTTTATGAGGTTTGTCGACAGATTTCACCGTGCCGGAATAGGAATAATACTCGACTGGGTACCTGCTCATTTTCCCAAAGACAGCCACGGTCTCTATGAATTTGACGGTCATCTTCAGTATGAGTACCAAGGCTTTGACAGAATGGAACAAAAGACGTGGGGAACACGTTTCTTTGACGTTGGCCGTCCTGAGGTTCAGTGTTTTCTCATCAGCAATGCACTATTTTGGTTCAGAAAATATCATATAGACGGATTAAGAGCAGATGCTGTAGCGTCAATGCTTTACCTGGATTATGACAGGTCACCCGGAGAATGGATACCCAACACGGAAGGGAACAATAAAAACCTTGAGGCAATAGCTTTTTTCAAAAAGCTGAACACCGCTGTTTTTCGCGAATTTCCGGATGTACTGATGATAGCGGAAGAATCTACCGCATGGCCTATGATAACCGCTCCTGTTGACTCCGGCGGGCTCGGATTTAATTTCAAATGGAATATGGGATGGATGAATGATTCAATAGATTATATAAAAAAAGATCCCATCTACCGCCAGTATCATCACAATAATCTGACGTTTCCGATGATATACGCTTACAGTGAGAACTTTATCCTCCCGCTGAGCCATGATGAAGTGACACACGGAAAAGGATCGCTTATCGGTAAAATGTTCGGCTCTTATGACGATAAATTTGCGGGAATGCGTGTTTTCTACGCCTATATGATGACAATGCCGGGAAAAAAGCTAAGCTTTATGGGAAACGAACTTGCTCAGTTTGATGAATGGAAATATTACTGTCAGCTGGATTGGTTTTTACTTGACTTTGAGTCACACAGCAGGTTCAGATATTATTGCAGCTCACTTAATAACTTTTATCTCTCATCTCCCCAGCTTTGGGAGATAGACGACTCCTGGGAGGGGTTTGAATGGATAGATGCGGATAACAGGTGGGACAACACCTTTTCTTATCGCAGAAAGAGTATATCCGGGGACGAGCTGACTATTGTGCTTAATTTCTCACCTATGTATTATGAAAACTATCAGATAGGAGTTACCAAACCCGGAAGATATGAAGAGATTTTCAATTCAGATTCAGAGGCATTCGGTGGAAGGGGGATAACAAACTCAGAGCGTATAAACAGTTTTGCAACAGATATAGGAAACCGTATAAACATCAAGCTCCCTCCGCTTTCGGCTGTTTTCATTAAGAAACGCCCCGGAGAAATATAAAATGAGGTGTAACAATGTACAGACATAAAGATTGTATTGCAATGATACTTGCAGGTGGCCAAGGAAGCCGCCTGCAAGCTATTACAGATAAGGTGGCTAAGCCGGCAGTTTCCTTTGGCGGTAAATACAGAATTATCGATTTTACTTTATCAAACTGTGTTAACTCGGGAATTTATACAGTTGGTGTTCTCACACAATATCAACCGCTGGTGCTTAACGAATACATAGGAAACGGAAGTGCGTGGGACCTTGACAGAATTAACGGCGGAGTTGTGATCCTTCCGCCATACCAGGCAAAAAATTCTGCAGATTGGTACAAGGGTACGGCAAATGCCGTATACCAGAATATCGATTTTATAAAAAGATATAATCCGGAAAATGTACTGGTCCTTTCAGGCGATCACATATACAAAATGGATTATTCAAAAATGCTCGCCTATCACAGAAAAAAGGATGCAGACTGTACCGTGGGTACTCTTGACGTCAACATTGAGGAAGCAAGCAGATTCGGGATACTGACAGCAAACGAAGAAGGTATTATTATCGAATTCGAGGAAAAGCCCAAAAAACCGAAAAGCACTCGGGCATCAATGGGAATATACATTTTCAAAACCGATGTTCTTTTTAGGTATCTTGAGGCCGATGAAAAGGATAAAGGTTCAGCAAAAGATTTCGGAAAAAACATTATCCCATCAATGCTTCGCGGCGGTCTTAGGCTGTGTGCATATCAATTTGACGGATACTGGAGAGACGTAGGCACGGTAAAAAGCCTCTGGGAGGCTGATATGGATCTGCTTGGATCAATGCCTCAGCTTAATCTTAACGACCGTTCCTGGCGAATTTATTCGGGATACAGGCCGTACCCTCCTCAGTATATCGGGGACAATGCAAAAATAACGAACTCTATCATAACGGAAGGCTGTGAGATACACGGAACGGTAGAAAACTCTGTTTTATCAGAAAACGTAAAAGTAGCACGGGGAGCACACATAAGTAATTCGGTAATTATGTCCGGTGTTAAAATATCCAAAGGTGCAACTGTTGAATACTCAATAATTGACAGCGATTCAGTTATCGGGGCAGGAGCAACGATCGGCTCAGACAAGGATGGAAAAGATAAAATAACAGTTATCGGCAGTGCAGTTAATGTTTCAGCAGGTGAAGAAATACCGGCAGGAAGCATACTCAGCGGAAACAAATATTCTGTTTAAGGAGAAGATATGTCGGCAGCAGGAATAGTTTTTTCAAATATACATGATGACTGTATATCAGAGCTGACCAGAGTACGGACAATGGCCTCAGTGCCATTCGGAGGAAAATACAGACTTGTGGATTTCCCTCTGTCAAACATGGTCAATTCGAACATCTATAATATCAAGATAATAACCCATTATAATTATCATTCGCTGATGGATCATATAGGCTCGGGCAAGGAATGGGACCTTGCACGCCGCAACGGAGGCGTTAAGATCTTACCTCCGTTTATTACGGCATACGCAAACAGGGAAAACTCTCTATATACTACCAGGCTTGAGGCACTGCAGAGTGTCAGCGCATCGCTTGATGAAATCGAAGACGAATATGTTGTGATGAGTGACTGCGACATTATCTGCAATATAAATCTGAGAGATATAATAAACAGTCATATATCCTCCGGCGCTGATATGACCGTTGCGGTGAAAAGTGAAATTCTCACCGATAAACAAGCAGCAAAATCCATCATATTTAGGGCAGATGATGAAAACCGTATAACAGATGTTTTATCTTTTCCCGAGGAATACAGCGGACACGGATATGTATGGATGAACATAATCGTTATGAGCAAGCAAAAGCTTATGTCAACGATACTTGATTCCACAGCTCATAATTATCGGTCGCTGATACAGGATATTATCGCAAAGAGATTAAAAAAGGAAAACTACAGAATATTTGAATATGAGGGATATTTCGGCCAGATTAAATCAATTACCGAATATTACCGGGAAAACATGTCAATGATCAAAAACAACTCTGCAAGAGAACTTTTTACACGCCAGCACAGCCCTATTTATACCAGTACCCCGGAGACCTCACCCACCTACTACGGACCGTCATCCTCAGTAAAATCCTCTATGATTTCGGATGGATGCACAATTGAAGGAAGGGTAGAAAACAGTATACTTTTCAGCGGAGTGAAGATAGGAAAGAATACAACAGTAAAGAACTCTATAGTTTTTGAAGATACCGTTGTAAGTGGAAACGTTAAGCTGAACTGCGTTATTGCCGATAAAAACGTTGTCATTCGTGAGGGCAGAGTATTGTCAGGACACGAAACCGCGCCGTTCTATATAGAAAAAAACAAGATGATTTAAGGAGAAAAAATGAAAATACTTTTTGTTTCATCTGAAGCGCTCCCATATTCTTCAAGCGGCGGACTGGGGGATGTATCAGCTGCTCTTCCAAAAGAAATAAGCCGGTCAGCCGGCACCGACATAAGGGTGATTTTACCCCTGTACCGTGATATAAAAGAAAGATTTACAGGACAGCTTGAGTTTATGGGACAAATCTCAGTAAGGTTGTCATGGCGAAATCTGTACTGCGGTATTTATACAGCTATAAATGACAATGTCAAATATTATTTTATTGATAATGAGTACTATTTTTTCAGACGTATGCTATATGGAGAATATGATGACGGGGAAAGATTTGCTTTCTTTTCAAAAGCAATACTGGATGTTCTGCCGTTAATTGATTTCTTTCCGGATATACTTCACGCAAATGACTGGCAAACAGCTGCGTCTGTAATTTATCTCAAAACTTTGTATTCATCTATTGCTGAATATAATAAGATCAAATGCGTTTTTACAATACATAACCTTGATTACCAGGGATGTATCAATATTTCCGCATTTTACGATGTTTTTGGCTTTCCGCAAAATGCGATGGAACAGGTATGCCTTGGCGGCGGAATAAACTTAGTTAACGGCGCAATTCATTATACAGATATAATAACAACAGTTAGCCCCACGTACGCCGAGGAGATCAGAAGAAGTGAGTTTTCCGGAGAGCTGTTCGGTGTGATAAATGATAATTATAATAAGCTTTACGGGATCATAAACGGAATAGACACCGATTATTATTCTCCAGAGAAGGATGACGATATAACAGCAAACTTTTCGTCAAGCAATATAAGCGGGAAAGAAACAGACAAGCGTCTTTTACAGGGACTTTGCGGCTTACCGATAAAGGAAGATATACCTGTTTTTTGCCTTGTCAGCAGACTTACAGGCCATAAGGGGATAGATCTTGTTACAGCCATTCTTGATATATTGCTTGAAAAGGAGCTGCAGATCATCATTCTCGGCACAGGGGAGAAAAGATACGAGGAATATTTACTTAACAAAGCAAAACAATACAGTGGCAGACTAAGTGTTAATATTAAATATGACAAGTCTTTTTCAAAGAAAATATATGCGGGTTCAGACATTTTCCTCATGCCGTCTCTGCGTGAACCTTGCGGTGTTGCTCAGATGATAGCATCAAGATACGGTACAGTGCCTGTAGTAAGAAAAACCGGCGGACTGGCAGATACAATTAGCGAGAGTGAAGACAATAAAAATGGGTTTGTATTTGAGAATTATGACGCAGGAGAATTACTCAGAGCAATAGAACGTGCTATATCCGAATACAGTAATGTTGAAAAATGGGTAAATCTTGTCAGGCGGGTCATGAGAGTCGATTTCTCCTGGAAAAGCTCTGCGGAAAAATACCTTCAAATATACGAAAAAATATTATAAAAACCGGGGAAGCTGAGAATAATTATTTTAACTATCATATCTGAGTGGCAGGAAGAAGGTAAAGTATGAATAATAAATACACATCAAACAGCATCAGAGAATCTATTGAAAGCAAACTCAACCGGTATTTTGCAGTTTCTCTTGACAGCGCAACAAAGAATCAGGTATACCGGGCGGTAGTTTTATCTGTCAAGGATATTATGACTCAAAAAAGATCTGTAAAGCCGCAAAAAAGACACAGTGATAAAAAAATATACTATCTGTGTATGGAATTTCTTATCGGCCGATCACTAAAAAACAATCTGTTTAATCTCGGGCTTATAAAGGAATATTCCGATGCACTCTCAGAAAGCAATTATTCGCTAGACGATATTTTTTCCTGTGAACCGGATGCAGGTCTTGGTAACGGAGGTCTTGGCAGACTCGCGGCATGCTTTATGGATTCTATGACAACTATGGACTACAGAGCCTACGGATTTTCGATTTGCTACGAATACGGACTTTTCCGTCAGAGAATAGTTGACGGCTGTCAGATAGAATTACCGGATGAATGGATGAATGAAGGAGAAATATGGCTCATACCGAGAACCGACAAGACATGTACTGTCAGGCTTGGCGGAAACATAAAAGAAAGCTGGGAAAACGGAAAACTTGATATAATCTATGAAAACTGCGAGGAGATAAATGCTGTTCCGTACGATATGATGATATCCGGTTATGATACGGATAACGTAGGAATATTGCGGTTATGGAAGGCAAGAAGTGCCGCAAACTTCAATATGTCGCTTTTTTCACAGGGCGAATACCTTAAGGCTGTCAAGGATTCAACAAGTGCGGAAATAATTTCAAAGGTGCTTTATCCCTCGGATAATCATACAGAAGGTAAGCTTCTGAGACTGACCCAGCAGTATTTTCTGGTTTCTGCATCTCTTCAGAGTATAATTAATGATTATCTGCGAGAGCACGGGACCCTCTCCGGTATAGAGGACAGAATAGCTATACACATCAACGATACCCATCCTGCTATGTGTATTCCGGAATTAATGAGAATTTTGCTTGACCAGTATTCTTACTCCTGGGAAAATGCTTGGAGGGTAGTGACAAAATGCGTAAGCTATACCAACCATACTGTATTACCTGAAGCACTTGAGTGCTGGAATTCCGATCTGTTCAAATTCAGACTACCACGAATATATATGATACTTGAGGAGCTTAACAAACGGCTTTGCTCCGATCTTTGGAATATTTATCCCGGTGACTGGGACAGAATATCAAGAATGTCTATTATTTCAAATTCAGAAATAAGAATGGCAAATCTTTCTGTTTACGGTGCAAACAAAGTTAACGGAGTATCTGCTCTTCACTCTGAAATACTGAAGAAAACCGTCTTCAGAGACTACGCAAAAACCTTACCGTACAAGTTTCTTAACGTTACAAACGGAATAGCCCACAGAAGATGGCTATGTCAGGCAAATCCGGCTCTCACAGAACTGCTTGATGATTGTATAGGCCCTGAATACAAAAAAGAGCCCTCTCATCTTGAGAACTTCAAAAAATTCAGTGATAATGCCGAGGTTCACTCAAAGCTCGAAAAAATAAAAAGAGCAAATAAAAATCACCTTTCAGAGCATTTATCAAGATCAGGTATAAGCGGTATTGATCCGGAATCTGTATTCGACGTACAGGTAAAGCGTATGCACGAATACAAAAGACAGCTACTGAACGTTCTGAAGATAATATCCTACTGTAACGATATAGAAGATAACCCCAATACGGATTTTACCCCTCAGACCTTTATCTTCGGTGGAAAAGCAGCGCCCGGCTATTATATGGCAAAAGAGATAATCCGTCTTATATGTGCGCTTAGTGATTATACAGCAAAAAGTCCTGTCCTAAAGGACAGACTCAGGGTTATTTATCTTGAGAACTATGATGTTTCCACAGCAGAGATTCTTATACCGGCATCCGATATATCAGAGCAGATTTCTCTTGCCGGCAAAGAGGCCAGCGGTACCGGCTGTATGAAATTTATGATCAACGGTGCAATAACAGTAGGAACGCTTGACGGAGCAAACGTGGAAATGCGCGAAAAGGTAGGACGGGAGAACATCTATATTTTCGGACTGAGATCACCTGAGGTAGATGAGCTTTGGAAAAATGGATATTCATCAATTGACTATTACAGAAACAGTCCGCGTCTCAGAGGCGCAACAGACAGGCTGAACGCCGGCTTCAACGGAATTGCTTTTGACAATATCGCACGGTACCTCACGTCCGGAAACAACGGTATTGCAGACCCGTATATGTGCTTTGTTGATTTTGATTCATATGTGAAAACCGCAGAGGAAATGGTAAAGGATTATGGGGACAGATCGGGGTGGCTGAAGAAAAGCGTTATAAACATCGCCTCTGCAGGATACTTTTCCTCTGACAGAAGCATTTCTGAATATGCAGAAAAGATATGGGGAATACCCACGGCAAAAAAGGTATGATAAAAGAAAAGAACATTTACGAAGAAATATATACTGTAAAGGATAGTGTTAAGCAACGGCATCCAATGTCCGCCATTCGGCTTGACGATACTGTTGTTTTCTGCCTTAATATACCGCGTCAAATGGCCGCGACAGAGGTAACAATGTTTCTTTTTGATGATAACGGCCTATTTTCATCAGAATTTAAAATGAAATGGTCGGAAATGCGGCACGGATATGATATTTATGAAACAGTTATAAACGTTAAAGAGTACGGTACAGGTATTTTCTGGCACGATTATAAGGCAGTATGCGGTAAAAACAGAAGCGATTTATCTGTTTTTTCTCCTGATGATGCGGCACGGCAGATACTGGTATACTCTGATAAATTCACCACACCCGCACCTGTATACGGGACAATGTATCACATCTTTGTAGATCGCTTCAAAAGAAGCGGAAAGACAAATGCAAAAGATGGTGCGATCCTTAACGATGACTGGGAAAACGGTATACCTGAGTATGCGGAGCACCCCGGTGGATATCTCAAAAACAACGTGTTTTTCGGCGGTGATCTTTATGGAATTACCGAAAAACTTGATTATATCAGAGCTCTTGGAGTAAAATATATCTATCTCTCGCCAATATTCGATTCCCCTTCAAATCACAAGTATGACACATCTGATTATATGAAGATCGATGAGATGTTCGGCGGAGATGAGGCACTCTCAGAGCTTATAAAAGAGGCAAAAAAGTACAGTATTAAAATAATACTTGACGGTGTATTTAACCATACCGGGGATGACAGTCTTTATTTTAATAAATACGGTAATTACGGAAACGGAGGCGCATACAGATCAAAGCGCTCAAAATACCACAGCTGGTACACCTTCAGAGATTATGACAAAAACAGAGACGACTACGAATGCTGGTGGAATATCGACATTTTGCCCAGAGTAAACTGTGATTTGAAAAGCTACAGACAGTTTATTTTAGGCAAAAACGGTGTCGTCGAAAAATGGTTTTCATACGGGATCTCTGGGTTACGTCTTGATGTTGCGGATGAGCTGTCCGATGAGTTTCTCAAGTCACTGAGAAAAACGGTAAAGAAGCAGGATAACAGCGGTATCATCATCGGTGAAGTATGGGAGGATGCATCAAACAAGATATCTTACGGAAAGCGAAGGGAATACTTTCACGGTGAAGCACTTGATTCTGTTATGAATTATCCCTTGAGAGATGCTGTGGTATCCTATATAAAGCACGGTAATTATACATTGCTTGCAAGAACAGCTTACAGCATCTATCACCATTATCCCAAGGAAAGCGCGGATTGTCTGATGAACATTCTTGGAACGCACGATACCGCACGGATAATAACTGCACTTGTGTGCGATGACGATACTGATCTCTCAAATCGGGAAAAAGCATATAAACGTCTAACGAAAGAAGAAAGGGAAAAGGGAATAAAATTGCTGAGTCTGTCCTATATGACACTGTCCTTTTTTCCGGGAATTCCGTGTATTTTTTACGGTGACGAGATAGGTACAGAGGGATATTCCGATCCATTCTGCCGTCAGACCTTCAAGTGGGATAAAACCGTTACGGACACAGATGACAAGGCCACTTATAGACTCCTTGATTTTTACCGCAGGATAGGAAAAGTCAGAGAAAAAGAAGAACTTCTCACTTCAGGCTATGTTAAGATTCTTTTATGTAATTTTTCTTTTGCGGTAATAATGCGTTATAACGGTAAAGGGAAAGCAATTATAGCTGTGATAAACAGAAGCGATTCAAGCATAAAGCTGTGTACCGATCATATCCTGACTGATATACTGGCAGACGAAGAGTTAATTAATCCGATTATTCCGCCCTTCAGCGGAAAATATTTAAGACTGAGCTCTGAATGCTATGACCCGGAAAGCTTTATTTTTGATGTAATTTAAATAAAATAACAAAAAGCACGTGCATTTTTATCCTGCTGCGTGCTTTTTGTTTTGTAATGTTCAAACGCCTGTAACAAATTTATTGTAGTATTACTGTATATAGTTTTATGTTACAGGTCAGGTACTTAAAGTGATCGATCAGAAAAGGTTCGCCAAAATATGTGACGATACCGTACATAATCAAAAGTGTGTGACTCATATCGGTACTTATAACGAGAAGATTATGCACTTGATCCTGAAAAAATACATCGACCCGGATGAGAGCCATCATGAAAAGAAATGCTGCGGGTTCTTTGCTGATATTCTTGACGGCAGCAATGTTACAGAGATACAGACCGGCAGCCTTTCACCGTTAAAAAAGAAGCTTTTGAAGTTGTCAGAACTCGGATATAACATAAACGTCGTTCATCCGATCCCGGCAAAAAAATGGATATTATGGCTTGACACCGACAGCGGTGAGATCACAAAGAAGCGGCTGTCTCCGAAGAAGGGAAGTAAGTATAATTTTCTTACCGAGCTTGTCCACGCACTCCCTCTTCTGATGAAAGACAGTATAAAATTTACAGTACTGTTTTTAGAGGTGGAGGAATACCGTAACCTTAACGGATGGGACAAAACCAAGAAAAGGGGATCGACAAAAAACGTTTCGGTTCCACTCGGGCTCATTGATGAACTGTGCATATCATCCCCCGATGATTATTACGGTCTTATCCCAAGCGAGTTACCCGACACCTTTACTACAGCCGAATTTGCAAAAGCCGCCGGTATAACCCGCCATCGGGCATATGCGGCCATAAGAGTACTCAAAGAGGTTCTTGCCATAGAGCCAGACCATACAGTAAAAAGAGAAATTTATTATAAAAGAACGTTTGACACAAAGACACAGAATGTGTTAAAAGGAGAACAGAATGAAGCCGATAAAATTTAAAATTGCCGATGGGATCACACTTAACGTGATCTCTACAAGAAAATTCAAGACCGCCCAGCTGGCAATCAATTTTCTCGTACCGTTAAGGAAGGAGACGGCCGCAAAGAATACACTTCTTTCCGCAGTACTTCTCCGCGGCACAGCCAAGAACCCCACCATTGCGGATATCAGCCGTAAGCTCCAGTCACTTTATGCCGCCTCTGTTGCACAAACGAATTACAAGCGCGGCGAAGTACAGGTATTCGGCCTCTATTCTAATTTTATTGACAGTAAGTATTCTCTTGACGGATGTGATATTCTCGGCGGAACACTTGATATGATGGCGGAAATGCTATTTGATCCTTATCTTGTAAACGGAGTCTTCTGCGAAGAGTACGTTGAAGGAGAGAAATCCAATCTTATCGATAAGATACACAGCAGGATCAACAACAAAAACAGTTATGCACTTAGCCGATGCCATGAGGAGATGTGCCGTGACGAGGCTTTTGGTCTTGACATTCTCGGAAGCGTTGAAACAGTAAGCGAGATAACGGCTGAGTCTCTGTATGAGCACCACAAACAAACACTGGAGACTGCAAGAATAGATGTTTTCTATGTTGGTGCGGAAGCTCCTGAGACAATTCTCGCTAAAGTAAAAAATATGTTTAGCGGATTGAGCGGCAGAGCTACAGAATCCCTTGTTACCGAGGTAAAGAGAAGCGCGGGCCCGATCCGTGAGGTAGTGGACTACGACACAGTCGAGCAGACAAAGCTCAGCATCGGCTTCAGAACCGGTACAGTACTGTCTGACGGTGACTATTATAAATTTTCTGTGTTCTCAGAGGTCTACGGAAGCGGGACCACGTCAAAGCTCTTTATGAACGTCAGAGAAAAGCTTAGTCTTTGTTATTACTGTCAAGCAATTCCTGAGGCTCATAAGGGCATCATGGTAGTTGCCAGCGGTATCGAGGCAGAAAAATACGATGCGGCAAGAGAAGAGATCCTTCATCAGCTGGACGAGGTTAAAAACGGCAATATAACCGATGATGAGTTTAACGGTGCGATAGAGTCCCTCTACGGCGACTATATGCGAATATATGACAGCCCTGATATGCTTGAAGCATGGTATATCGGCAGGTCTCTTGCGGGAAGAGACGAATCGCCCGAGGATGCCGCAAAAATGGTTAAAACGGTGACGAGAGAAGATGTATCTGAGATTGCAAAAAAGCTTACCCTTGATACCATCTATACTCTTAGGCCGAGTGAGGAGGACAAATAATGACTGACGCAAAAAAAATAGAGAGTGCTCTTCTCGATGAGTCTTACTATATGTGTAAGCACAAGAGCGGTCTTGAGGTTTATGTATACCCCAAGGCAATGACATCCTCATATGCAATATTTGCAACAAAATACGGCTCCGTTGACAGCAGATTCAAGCTTGAGGGTGAGCAGGATTTTACCGAAGTGCCCGACGGTATAGCCCATTTTCTTGAGCACAAGCTTTTTGAAACTGAAGAAGGAGAGGATACCTTTCAGAGATATGCAAGGACCGGTGCTTCCGCAAACGCATATACCTCATTTAATCTGACAGCGTATCTGTTCTCCTGTACCGATAATTTTTATGATTCTCTTGAGATACTGCTTGACTTTGTTACAAAACCGTATTTTTCGGATGAAAACGTAAAGAAAGAGCAGGGGATCATCGCCCAGGAGATCAAGATGTATGACGATAATCCCGGTACAAATCTCTTCTACGGACTTATGAACTCTCTTTATGAAAAGAACAAGATACGTACAAACATCGCGGGAACCGTTGAGTCTATATCAAAGATCACGCCGGAAATACTATATAAGTGCTACAACACTTTCTACAATCCGTCAAATATGATCCTGTCTGTATGCGGCAACGTTGACGTAGAACGGACAATGGAGCTTGTAGACAAGTATATCAAAGTATCAGAGTCAAAAAGAATTATTCGCGATTATCCCGTGGAGGGTCCCGGTGTTTTCTGCCCGAGGTTTGAAAAGACTTTTTCGGTTGCAAAGCCTCTTTTTGAGATTGGCATAAAGGACGTTTCTATATCACCCGATCCCCGTGAAAGAGCCAAGAAAAGTCTTGCCGTCGATATACTCAACGATATGCTGTTTGGCAAGTCCGGAAAGCTCTTTAACGATCTTTACGGAGAGGGGCTTATTTCACGAGGCCTCGGTGCATCCTACGAGCACAATCTTTCATTCTCATTCAATGCTATCTCCAGTGAATCATCAGACCCCGAGGCAGTATTCGGCAGATTCTGTGAATACTGTGAGGATATAAAGAAAAACGGATTCTCAAAAGAAGATTTTGAACGTATAAAGAGAGTAATTTACGCTGACATCGTCAAATCCTTTGATTCAACAGAGGACATTGCGACAAATATCGTTTGGCAGAGACTCAACGACTGCGATATATTTGACAGCGTAGATATAATACCGACTATAGATTATGAATACACAAAGAACGTATTCGATAATCTTTTCGTACCGTCCTCGTATGCACTTTCAATCATCAGAAACCCGGAGGAATAATAATGAATACCATATATTTTCCCGGACTCGGAATAGGTCCATTTAAAGTCAATGAAATTGCATTCAAAATTCCTTTTTTGAAAGATCACCGCGGTATAGCCTGGTACGGAATAATCATCACACTTGGTATAATTCTTGCGGTAGTGTATGTTATGACCCACTCAAAGAGAGAAAATATCAAAAACGACGACATTCTTGATCTTGCTATATTCCTTATCCCCGGCTCTGTTGTAGGTGCACGTCTGTATTACGTTATTTTCTACGGCGGATACAACACCTTCCTTGATGTTATCTCCTTTTGGAACGGCGGACTTGCCATATACGGAGGAATAATTGCGGGCGCTTTGATAGTTGTTGCGGTTTCGCTTGTCAAAAAGATCAAGCCTCTGAAAATGCTTGATCTTATTGCACCGGCACTTCTCATAGGACAGGCAATAGGACGTTGGGGCAATTTTGTCAATGCAGAAGCATACGGTGCTGAAACTGACGTGCTTTGGAGAATGGGACTTCTTACCGACGGTGTAATGAAATATTACCACCCCACGTTTCTTTATGAGTCGCTTTGGAACGTAGTCGGACTTGTTTTACTTACCCTTCTTTACAGGAAGAAAAAATACGACGGACAGATACTGTTCGGTTATATTGCCTGGTATGGATTCGGCAGAATGCTGATCGAAGGACTTCGTACCGATAGCTTATACTGGGGTACTATCAGAATATCCCAGCTTATCGGCTTCATTTCCTTCGTGGTTGGTACCATTCTGTTTATAACATTTGCGGTAGTAGCAAGAAAAAAACGTCTCATCGCCGAATCATACGAACTTCAGTATACCGATGAAGAGAAGATTATATCATCTGAAGAAGACTTAAACATAACAGAAGCAGATAGCTCTGAAACCGAGGCATCTGACACAGAAAAAGGAGAAGAAAATGGCGAAAATAATTGACGGAAAACTCGTTTCATCCGAAGAAAGAAAGAAAATAGCAAAAGAGGTAGAAAGTCTCAAAGCAGCAGGATATACTCCCGGACTTGCTGTTATTATCGTTGGTGAGGATCCGGCATCAAAAGTATACGTAAGAAATAAGAGCAAAGCCTGTGATGAGGTAGGCATATATTCCGAGGTATACGAACTCCCTGAGAGCACCACGGAAGAGGAGCTTCTTGCCCTCGTGCACAGACTCAACACAGACGAAAAGATAAACGGTATTCTTGTTCAGCTCCCGCTTCCAAAGCATCTGTCTGACGAAAGGGTAATAGCAGAGATATCGCCCGAAAAGGACGTTGACGCATTCCATACGGTAAACGTCGGTAAGATCATGCTTGGCGACTATGATTTTCTCCCATGTACACCTGCCGGTGTTATGGTACTGCTTGAGCACTACGGTATTGACGTCAGCGGTAAGGAATGTGTTGTGGTGGGTAGAAGCAATATAGTCGGCAAGCCTCAGGCAATGCTGCTTCTTCACGCAAACGGTACGGTCACCGTTTGCCATTCCCGCACCAAGGATCTCGCTTCTGTTACCCGCCGTGCCGACATTCTTGTTGTTGCTATTGGCAAGGCTGATTTTATCACCGGAGATATGGTCAAAGAGGGAGCTGTCGTAATTGACGTAGGTATGAACAGACGTGAGGACGGCAAGCTTACCGGTGACGTGGATTTCGAAAGCGTAGAAGCCAAGGCATCCTATATCACTCCCGTGCCCGGCGGTGTAGGCCCCATGACAATTACTATGCTTATGAAAAACACCCTTACTGCCGCAAAGAGAGCAAAAAGTAAGCTTAACTGATAAAAAGGCCGTTTAGGCAATTTTAACAACATACGTATACGGTTAATTTGTGCAAAATAACAATTTGATTTGAAGTACCAAAAATGGTATAATTATATCACCGAACAGGTAGCTTTAGTGCTCGATCTGTTTTTATCAGCGCAAAGGAACAGTGAGAAAATGTCAGTAAATTGTAATCAGCACAAAATCGGCGAGTATGTTTTTTACCGTCAGAACGGTATCTGTGTAATCTCGGATATATCAACCGAGAATCTTGGGGTCATGGGGGTTCAGACATATTATGTCCTGACCTCGGTCGGTAACGAAAATAATAAGTTTTTTGTTCCCGTAAATTCTCCTCTAACAGAAGAAATGTACCGTTTGCTTACCGCAGAAGAGATAGATTCCATTATTCTCAGGACAAGCGAAAATGATGACAGCAAATGGATCGATGATGATAAATCGCGCTCAGCTTTCTTTGATTCTGTTTTAAAGAGCGGAAACAGGACTGATATACTTCGTATGGTAAAGTCTATATCCGTTCGCAAGCTGTCACTCGAACAAACTAAGAAGAAGCTTCATGCCGCAGATGAACGTATACTTAGCGCCGCAGAAAAGCTTATTAAAGAGGAATTTGCATTTGTACTCAAAATAGATGAGGACAGTGTTATTCCTTACATTTTGGACAAAGTAAACAGGATATAAAAAAACAAGCCGCCAAAATGGTGGCTTGCTTTTTTATATCGATACATGTAAACAAACATAATAGCAGAAATTTGCATAATTTGCTCATATAAGATCGCATAAGAGCAATCAATTTTATCGAAATCTATTGCCAAAAAATCAATTTTGAGATATAATATATTATATATGTCTAAAAGGAACTGTTATGAAGAAAGAATATAAAATCGGATTGCTCGGATTCGGCAGTATGGGAAAAACGCACGCTTATTCCGTTTCTGTTCTCCCGTACTATCATCCCGAGATGGATTTCAGTGTAAAAGTAGAGGGCGTTTGTACAAGATCCCAAGAAAAGAGTGATGCTGTATGCGATAAATACGGTTTCTCACTTGGTGTCACGGATGAGAGTATTCTTATAAATTCACCCGATATTGACATAATAGATATCTGTACCCCTAATTGCTGTCATGCCGATACATTGCGTGCAGCAATAGCGGCGGGTAAGGCAATCTATTGCGAAAAGCCTATCTGCACCACATACAGTGATGCAGCTGAAATAGCTGAGCTGGCACGCAAGAAGGGCATATCTGCATCAATGGTTTTCAATAACCGTCATTACCCGATCGTTATGCGTGCCAAGGAGATCATTGATTCCGGTGCTATCGGAAAACCGGTTTCCTTCCACACATCCTTCCTGCACGCAAGCTGTACAGATCCCGAGAAGCCGGCCGGCTGGAAACAGGACCGTGATATATGTGGCGGCGGTGTTTTGTTTGATCTCGGATCTCACGTTATCGATATGCTCACATATCTCTGCGGAGAGGTTGCTGACGTTTACGGCAGATCACAGATCCTTTATCCTATCAGACGCGGCAGAGACGATAACGAGTGGAAGACAAATGCAGACGAGGCTTTTTTTATGATCTGCACAATGTCTTCCGGTGCCGTTGGAACAATTGATATCAGCAAGCTCACGGTTGGTACAAACGATGATTTCACATTTGAACTCTACGGTACCGACGGTGCTATAAAATTCAATATGATGGACCCGGAATGGCTGTACTATTATGATGCACGTATTCCCGAAAACAAATTCGGTGGAGACAGGGGCTGGAAAGCAATAGAGTGTATCGGCAGATATCCCGCCCCCGGCGGCACCTTTCCCAACGGAAGATCGCCTGTAGGTTGGCTCAGAGGTCATATTGAGAGTATGTATAATTTTCTTTACCGTCTTGACCGTGGCACTGAACAATCACCGTCTCTTGATGACGGCGCGTATGTTCAGAAGATACTTGAGGCGGCATACAGATCAGATGAAACCGGCATGAAAATTATTCTTTGAAAGGTAGATATATGATAACCATAGGCTTGACCGGCGGCAGCGGTGCGGGCAAGGGTGCTGTTGGTAAGGTTCTTGAGGAGTTCAAGATTCCTTGCATAGATACAGATGCCGTTTACCGTGACGTTATATCACCCGGTTCTCCATGCATACTTGAGCTTAAGGAATATTTTGGCGGCAGCATCATTACTGAAAGCGGTGAGCTTGACAGAGCGGCTCTCTCCGACATTGTTTTTAAGCCAGGTGCAGGAGATAAGCTTGCTGCCCTTAACAGAATAACACACAAATATATTCTCCGTGAGTGCGGTAAAATGCTTGCTATGTACAGCGAGTCAGGATATGACATGGCTGTTATTGATGCACCTCAGCTTTATGAAAGCGGATTTGACGCACAGTGTGCTTATGTAATTGCCGTGATCGCTGACAAAGAAATACGGATCAAGCGTATAATGGAGCGAGACGGAATATCCCGTGAGCAGGCAGAAAGACGTATAGATGCTCAGAGAAATGATGAGTTCTTTGAATCGAGAGCAGATTTCGTTATATACAATAACGGTTCTGTAAATATGCTCAGAGAGCAGGTAGCAGAGACCCTTTCAACAATTGTTGATCCCGACGGTAATGACAGAGAAGCATACGGAACATCTTCATACACGGGATTCAATCCATATTTTATGTGATCAGTTGGGTGATAAAGTGAAACAAACGAGTGCTTTAAAGCGCAATTTAGTCATAATTATTATTCTTGTTCTGTCGATTTCGATCGGCTTTGCATACGAATATATGTGGAATCAGATAGAACGGTCAACACACCCCCGGGAATACAGCGAATTCGTCGAGAAATATTCTTCTGAATACGGTGTTCCGGAATACATTGTTTATTCCGTCATCAAAACAGAAAGCAGCTTTAAAGGTGATGCTGTATCTCATGCAGGTGCGATCGGGCTGATGCAGATGATGCCTGAGACCTTTGAATGGCTCGCACAAAAGCGTGGTGAAAGCGATAACAGCGGTCTGTTGTACGATCCGGAGACAAACATAAAATACGGTACCTATTTTCTATCGTACCTCTATGCCGAATACGGTAACTGGAACACGGTATTTGCGGCATATAACTGCGGAATGGGTAAGGTAAATGAATGGATAGCCGGTAATGAGTATTCCGATGAATACGGAAATCTTACAGAGATCCCTATAGGCGAGACCAGAGAATATGTAAAAAAAGTCAACAAAGCAATCGAACTGTATAAAAAATTATATTATTGAGTGAAAGGCAGATAAAAAAATGAGTATAAAAGACAAGCTTATGTATAAAAAAAAGAGCTCCTACGAGATATATACAGGAGAAATGACAGAGAAGATCCAGAATTATGCGTCTGAGTACAGTGCTTTCCTCAACAAATCCAAGACAGAAAGGGAGACCGTTGCCGCTTCCGTCGAGCTTCTTGAGAAAAACGGATTTTCTGCATACAAACTGGGTGATAGGGTAAAAGCCGGTGACAAACTTTACTACAGCAACAGAGGTAAGAGCCTCTTTGCATTCACAGTAGGCAGCGAAAGCCTTGAGAACGGTATTCGTATCTGTGCCGCACACATAGACTCACCCCGTCTTGATCTGAAGCAGATACCGCTGTTTGAGGACAGCGGCCTCGGATATCTTAAGACCCACTATTACGGCGGCATAAAGAAATACCAGTGGACTGCTATTCCACTTGCCCTTCACGGCGTCGTTGCTCTTAAGTCAGGCGAGACTGTAAATATCGTGATCGGTGAAGAGGATACCGATCCCGTATTCTGCATTACAGACCTTTTGCCCCATCTCGGTAAGGCTCAGATGGAAAAGCCCATGGCAAAAGCAATTACAGGTGAGGGTCTGAATATCCTTATCGGCAGTACACCCCTTGAAGGGGAAGAACAGGATGCTGTCAAAATTAATATGATGAGGATCCTTAACGATAAATACGGCATAGTGGAAGAAGATTTCCTCAGTGCAGAGCTTACCGCAGTCCCTGCAGACAAGGCACGTGATCTCGGTCTTGACCGTTCTCTTATCCTCGGTTACGGACACGATGACAGATGTTGCTCTTATCCTGCACTTACCGCACTTATTGAAAACAACTCTGAGCACACTGTAATCTGTGTTCTTGCAGACAAGGAAGAGATCGGCAGCGAGGGCAACACCGGAATGAAGAGCAGCCTTCTTCTTGATCTCATAGATGAGCTTTCTGTTTCTCTCGGTGCTGACCCCATCGTTGTACGTGCAAATTCCCGTTGCCTGTCCGCAGACGTTTCTGCAGGCTATGATCCTCTTTATGCAGAGGTATATGACAGAAGTAACTGTGCAATGCTCAATGGCGGTGTTGTAATGATGAAGTACACCGGTCATGCCGGAAAAGCATCCTCAAACGACGCAAGTGCAGAGTATATAGCTTCTCTCAGAGGAGCGTTTGATAACTCGGGTGTACACTGGCAGACTGCTGAGCTCGGTAAAGTAGACGAGGGTGGCGGAGGAACTGTTGCAATGTATATTGCAGACATTAACATCGACACTATCGATCTCGGTGTCCCGGTTCTGTCAATGCACGCTCCCCTTGAAGTAATCGCAAAGAACGATCTTTATTCCGCACATCTTGCTTTTCTTGCTTTTTGCAAATAATTATCCGAGGAATATATAATGTTTTCAAAACTCCGCGACGCCCAGGCAAGATTCGAGAAGATTGAAGAAAGCATTGCCGACGTTTCAGTTATATCAAATCAGCAGGAGTACGCCAAGCTTATGAAGGAGCACAAGCAGCTTGCTCCGGTAATAGCTAAATTTCGCGAATATACTCAACTTGAGTCCGACCTGAACGGAGCTCTTGAGATGCTTGGGGATGCAGGAAGCGACCCCGAGATAAAAGAGATGGCAGAGGAAGAGGTTGCCTCCTGCCGCAAGGCCCTTGAGATCATATCAAAAGAGCTTAAAATACTTCTTCTGCCCAAAGATCCCAATGATGATAAAAATGTTGTTATTGAGATCCGTGCAGGTGCAGGCGGAGACGAAGCGGCGCTTTTTGCTTACGTACTCTACAGAATGTACAATATGTACGCTGACTCAAAAGGATATAAAACCGAGCTTGTATCGTCAAATGATACCGAGCTTGGAGGTTTCAGAGAAGTAACATTTATGATAAGCGGTGAGGGTGCATATTCCAGATTCAAGTTTGAAAGTGGTGTGCACAGGGTACAGAGAGTTCCGGAAACCGAAACTTCCGGCAGAATTCACACTTCTACCGCAACCGTAGCGGTTCTTCCAGAGGCTGAAGATGTAGAGATAGAAATAAATCCATCAGATCTCCAGATCGATACCATAAAGAGCAGCGGTGCAGGCGGACAGCACGTCAACAAAACAGAGTCTGCCATACGAATGATACACAAGCCCACCGGAATCGTTGTTGAATGCCAGGATGAGAGAAGCCAGTTCAAAAACAGAGATAAGGCACTCAAAATCCTTAAAGCAAAGCTCTATGATATCAAGTTGACTGAGCAAACCGATAAGATCGCATCTGAGAGAAAGTCCCAGATAGGTACAGGGGATCGCAGTGAAAGAATCAGAACCTACAATTATCCCCAGAGCAGAATAACCGATCACAGAATCGGCGTAACCGTTCATTCACTTGAGAATTTTCTTAACGGCGATATTGATGATATGGTAGACGCGCTTATCACTGCAGATACCGCAGAAAAACTCAAATCCAGTGAGATATGATCCTATGAATACCGAAACAATAGTAATCCGCTCTGAGTCTGACCTCCATCAGCTCAAGAGAGCAGGTGATATACTCAGATCCAGCGGACTTGTGGCTTTTCCCACAGAAACTGTGTACGGTCTCGGCGGAAATGCCCTTGACAAGGCCGCATCAAAAAAAATATATGCGGCTAAAGGACGTCCAAGTGACAATCCACTTATCGTTCATATCGCAACTCCCGAGGAAGCGGAAAAGTATTGTGTAACAAATGAACTGTACTATGAGCTTGCCGCATCTTTTATGCCGGGCCCGCTAACTGTCATTCTTCCGAAAAAGTATGTTGACGGTATTCCGGTAGTACCGGATGAGACTACCGGCGGTCTTGACAGCGTGGCAATACGTTGTCCCGCAGACCCTGTTGCACACAAACTTATTGTCAGTGCGGGTGTCCCCATTGCCGCTCCCTCGGCAAATACATCCGGCAGTCCCTCTCCAACATCTGCAGAGCACGTTATACACGATCTTATGGGTAAGATCGATATGATAATCGACGGCGGTGAGTCGGTATTCGGCCTTGAATCTACCGTCGTGCGAATAAGCGAAAATACAATATATCTGCTTCGTCCGGGTGCCGTTACCGCAGAGCAGTTATCTGTTTTTGCCGATGAGCTGATAATTGCGGATGAGCATCTTAAAGAAGGGGAGCGCCCCCTTTCTCCCGGAATGAAATATAAGCACTATGCTCCGGCAAAGCCGCTGTATCTTGTTTCCGGCGATGAGGATCAGATTCTGAATTTTTTACTCGAAAAGCAGGATACGGAAAAGTGTGCAATAATCTGCTACGATGAAGATGCACAGGTACTATCACCCGATAATCTGTTTTTACTCGGTAAGAAAAACGATCTTCTTTCACATGCGCACAGACTTTTTGATTTTCTGAGAAAAACGGACATAACAGATGCATCCGTTATTTATGCCAGACTTCCCGATAAAGAAGGGATCGGTCTTGCGCTCTATAACCGTCTTATCCGTGCCTCGGGGCACAATATAATCAATCTTAAGTAAAGGTGATATAATGGCGAGAAAGAAAAAAACAGACCTAACATCTGTTCCGGTACAGGTTGCTGAAATTTCACAACAGCCGATCACAGATACGATTGAGAAAAACTATATGCCGTACGTTATGAGCGTTATCATCTCCCGTGCCATACCGGAGATAGACGGATTTAAGCCGTCTCACAGAAAACTGCTCTACACCATGTATAAAATGGGACTTCTCACCGGTCCGAGAACAAAGAGTGCTAACGTAGTCGGTCAAACGATGCGCCTTAACCCTCACGGTGATATGGCTATATATGAAACGATGGTCAGACTTACCAGAGGCTATGAGGCACTGCTCCATCCCTTTGTTGATTCTAAGGGCGGTTTCGGTAAGCAGTACAGCCGCGATATGGCATTTTCCGCATCACGATATACCGAGGTAAAGCTTGCACCCATCTGTGCTGAGCTGTTCTCCGGAATTGATAAGGACGCTGTTGACCTTGTAGATAACTATGACAATACGACCAAGGAACCCACACTGCTCCCCACAACGTTTCCTAACGTGCTCGTATCTCCTAACAGCGGTATCGCGGTAGGAATGGCTTCCTCCATATGCTCCTTCAATCTGTCTGAAGTTTGCGACGGTACGATAGCTCTGTTAAAGAACCCAAACACAAGTATCGATAAGATGCTTGATCTCATAAAAGCTCCCGATTTTTCCGGCGGCGGATATATCATCTATGACAGGGAACAGTTAAAGGATATTTATCTCACCGGACGCGGAAGCTTTAAACTCAGATCAAGATACGTATACAAAAAAGAAAGCAACTGCATAGAGATCATACAGATACCTTACTCAACATCTATCGAGGTCATAATGAAAAAGATCATCGACATGATAAAGGAAGGTAAGCTTAAAGAGATCAGCGACATCAGAGACGAGATAGACTTTGACGGCTTCAAGCTGACTATTGACTTAAGACGCGGTGTGGATCCCGACAAGCTTATGTCAAAGCTGTTTAAGACCACCTCACTTGAGGATGACTTCGGCTGTAACTTCAATATTCTCGTTGACGGTGCCCCCCGTCTTATGGGAATAATCGAGATCCTCAAAGAGTGGATTCGCTTCAGAATGACCTGTTTCCGCAGAGAGCTAACATACGACCTCAACAAGAAAAAAGACAAGCTTCATTTGCTTCTCGGTCTCGGCAAGATACTGCTTGATATTGACAAAGCCATCAAGATAGTCAGAGAAACAGAAAATGAAGCAGACGTCGTTCCAAATCTTGCAAAAGGATTTAACATTGATACGGTCCAGGCAGAGTATATTGCGGAAATCAAGCTGAGAAATCTCAACAGAGAATATATACTTAACCGAATCAAAGAGATAGAGTCGCTTCAAAAGGAAATCGCTGAGATAGAGGAAATTATAAGCGACGATATAAAGCTCAAATCTGAAATAGCAAAGCAGCTCACTCAGATCAAGAAAAAATACGGTGCACCCAGAAAGACTCAGCTGCTGTACTCGGACGATATTACCGAATACACCGAAACAGAAGACGATGAGTCGATGGAGGTTCACGTTGTATTTACAAAAGAAGGATACTTCAAGCAAATAACTCACAAGTCGCTGCGCGGTAACGATGAGCAAAAGCTCAAGGACGGCGATGAGATCATCTTTGAAAAAGATGTATCAAATAAAGAAGAATTGCTATTCTTCTCTGACAGATGCAAAGCATACAAGGCTCGTGTATCTGATTTTGAGACGGTAAAAGCCTCTGTCCTTGGCGACTACGTCCCCGCAAGGCTTGGCTTCGAGGATGGCGAAAAAGTAATATCAATGATACTCCCCGGAGGATATAAAGACACAAGTAACGTCATTTTTGTTTTCGAAAACGGAAAATGCGCCAAAGTTCCGCTGTCATCCTACCAAACGAAGAGCAACAGGAGAATGCTCACCGGTGCGTATTCTGATTCCTCACCTCTTATTACGGCGATCCTTGAGGACGGAAAGAAGGATATCGCTATTATATCCAACGTTTCAAGAGCAATAATTGTTTCAAGCTCGATTATTCCTCTTAAATCAACCCGTTCAACACAAGGTGTCTCTGTATTTAAGGTAAAAGGAGTACAAAAGATAGTGGCTGCCACTGATTCTCCGGAAAAATACTGTACGACCCCCTCACGGTATAAAAAGACAAAAATACCCGCTACCGGCACTATTCTTGAAGAAAAAGATATAGAGCTGGGACAGGTATCGATCACAGATCTTGAATAAATAAGCGATAAATTGAAAGGATCAATAAAAATGGCTACCAAAAAGAACACTAAAAAAGCTCGTGTACGTAAAACTCCTCTCCGCGTTATCCTGGTAAGAATTCTTGCTATCGTGCTTGCTGCGATGATGGTTGTGACTGTTGCTTACTACCTGTTCCCTGTATTTTCATACGCAGCCCCGGATGTAGCGGCGATCTCTGCTGATCTTTTAGTCTGAATTTGAAATCGTTCTTAAAAGGGATCATAAACATGAAAGCTTTATCTTTATTTCTTGTTTTGGTTTTGTCTGTATTTTGTTTTATCGGTTGCGGCGAAAGTGCTGATAATAGCGGCGAAACAACCGTACCGACAGATACGACCGCAAGTGATACCACCTTGTTTCACGTTGAGATCGACCCTGAAGAAAAGTCCCTCTATGATGCTGATTTTCCCCATGATGAATATATTTCGCTTGGTGAATACCGGGATCTTCCTGTAACCGTTTCAAAAATGATCACTGTAGACGATGATTTTATAAACAGAATTCTTTTGTCTGAATCTGTTGCCTATGGATATATCGATAAGGATGATTCTATCTCATTGATCGAAAACGGACACGCTGTTTCAGTTGATTTTGAAAGTACTATCAACGGTGAGGAATACAGCGGCGGAAGTCAGAGTGATTTTTGTATTCTTATAGGTTCTGAATCATTCCTTCCGGTGTTTGAACAGGCACTCATTGGCAAGGCTGTCGGTGATTCGTTTGAAGTTTCTGTGCCTTATCCCGATGATTATCCTATAGATACTCTTGCCGGTAAGATGGCTGATTTCCTTGTTACCGTAAACTATGCAGGTACTCCCGCCGAAGTAACTGATGATCTGATAAAGGAAATAACCTTTGATGAATTTGACTCAGTTTCTGCGTGGAAGGAATACTATACTGAATATTATGAAGAGTATTATGCTCTTCTTTACAAAACTGAGATCAATGAAGCCATCTGGAATAATATTTCCACTTCAGTAAAGATCCACAAGCTGCCTGTCTCTGACCGTATGGATTACTGTAACGATATGATAGAGTATTTTACCGATACAGCAGAAGAAGGCGGATACACATACGCAGATTTTCTTGAGGCGCAGGGTTATACCGAGAATGAGTTTATGATGATGCTTTATAACGATTTGTCGGAAGAAGCTGTCACTCAAAAGCTGATACTGTCTGCTGTTTGTAAAAGGGAGGGGATATCTCCTTCTGTCAGCGATGATGAGTACAATGAATATCTTAAAAATAATTATCTTGCTTTAGGCTTTTCTTCAGCGGAAGAGTTTGAAAATTCTGTCGGAAGAATAACACTTGAAGATTCTGTTTTGTTTGAAAAAGTTATCAGTACAGTAGCTGAGAGTATCGAAATAAACGAAAAGTAATAAAAAGCCTGCGATTAACTTAGACTACTCCCGGGCGATTAGACAGAAATAAGAAACACCTATCGCAGAATATCACTATTTTACGCGGCTTTGCTCCTGATTTCATCGGGAGTAAGGCCGTTTTTCATGTTAATGCGCTCAAAGTTGTAGAATTGTATGTACTCAGCCACCGCCGCTTCCACCTCATCCCGATTGGCAAACTGTATCCGGTTCAGGCACTCGCATTTGAGCGTGCCGAAAAAATTTTCCATCGCAGCGTTGTCATAGGGGCATCCGGGACTGGACATTGACGGAGTAATGTGGTATAATTGGGTTAGGTCAAAATATTCTTTCGACGTGTATTGAGACCCTTGGTCACTGTGGAGGGCGAGTCCATCAGTGACCTTTTCTTTTGCAGCCGCATCTCTTACTGTGTCTGTCACCAGCGTAGTGGTCATATCGTTTCCAACGCGCCAGGACAATACCTTCCGCCCGCACAGGTCCATGACAACGCAGAGATACACAAAGCCTTTGGCTGTCGGAATGTATGTAATATCGGTCACCCAAAAGGCATTAGGGTTCTCCTGCCGGAACTGTCGGTTCAGAAGATTCTGATATTTGTATGCGGTATTCTTATGATATGTGTACGCTTTTCTGCGGCGAATCACGGATGAAATGCCGTATTTCCGCATAATCCGCCGTATTTTCTTGATATTGATCTGTATATTCAGTTTTTCACGGAAGTATTTCCACATCCGGTAACTGCCGTAGGTCTGTCTTGAGTTGTTCCAGATCTCACGGATCTTATCCGCCGTTTCCTGATCACGGTCTTCGCAATACTGCTTTTTTCGCCATGCGTAATAGCTGCTTCGAGGAACTTCAAACAGCTTGCACATTTCTGACACACTGTATTTATCCTTAAACCGCTCTATTACTCTGTATTTCAGACTCACCTCCTTCCAGCTTCGCACAGAAAATTTCGCAGCAATTCGTTTTCCATCCGGAGCTTTACAAGCTCTTTGTTCCGTTTTGTTTCTTCTGTTTCTACCGTAGAATCTTTGCGTGGGCGTCCTTTCGGGAGGGGAACATAACCATTTTCAATCGCTCTCTTTTTGCGATTCTGACGGGCAACCAACTGTTTGATCTGGTTTTTTGTCACTCCATAGCTTTCGGCGATCTGTCGATTTGTTTCTCCTGCTTCTTTTCTTCTGAACACCTCTTCTGCGAGCACTTCCATTTTCGTGTATTTTCTTGACATGACAAAACCTCCTGTTGTAGTTATATTCTACAACAAGAGGTTCTTTTTGTCACTGTCTATTTTTCGGGGTGTAGTCTAGTTAAATGTTCTGCAGCAGGAGGCTTTATTACTGTCTGTTTTCAGAGACTATATTTTGGGCAGGAGGATACTGTTAAGACTGATGTATATTACTCTACGGTGTTAAGATATACTATAGATTTTTCTGTTTATATGAACTTGATTGAGTCAATAAAATCAGCGGCAGCGGTCAGCACATTACCCCATTCCGGTATACAGTCGGATTTCATTGCGGCAAGCGGTTTCTGGAAAAAGCATTCTCTGATCTGATGCATCTG
>JAFQUL010000113.1 GCA_017408535.1 Clostridia bacterium | reverse complement strand
CCGCTGGCAAATGAGATGACGGAGAATGATTTTGCGGTAGTAGAGCTCTCCAGCTTTCAGCTGATGACAATGAAAAAATCACCCAATGTTTCGGTAATCACAAACATATCCCCAAACCATCTTAACTGGCATACAGATATGGCTGAATATAAAGCGGCTAAGCTCAACATATTCACCTCCGGTAATACCGATAAGCTTACAGTGAATCTTGACTGTACCGAGACCGCTGATATCTTGAATGTATGTGGAAAGGAAACTGCATATTTTTCCTCCCACCCCCTCCCTGAGGACAAAAACGGTGTTTATCTTGACGGTAAGGATATTATCCTCAGGAAAAACGGTGTAAACACAACCGTCATTTCCGCTGATGACATAATAATTCCGGGTGACCACAACGTACAGAACTATATGACTGCGATCTCAGCTGTAGCTGATTACGTTTCCCCCGAAACAGTAAAGGAAATAGCTTCCACCTTCCCCGGTGTTGAGCACAGATGTGAGTTTGTAAGAGAAATAAACGGTATCCGTTTCTATAACAGCTCTATAGACTCATCCCCGACACGAACTGCGGCGGCCCTATCCTCCTTTGACGGTAACGTCATTGTTATAATAGGCGGAAGAGATAAACACCTTGATCTCGCCCCGCTTGCCGAGACTCTCTGCACACGTGCAAAGACAGCAGTGCTTACAGGTGAATCAATCCAAATGGTGGTCAATGCTCTTGACAGCTGTCCTTCATATAAGTCAAGCGGTCTCAAAACAGTTATTTGCGAGGATTTTGAAGATGCGGTAATTACTGCATACAAAGAAGCGGTTCCGGGAGATGTTGTTATCCTCTCACCTGCCTTTACCAGCTTCGACAGATTTAATAATTTTGAGGAACGGGGCCGACTCTTTAAGAAAACGGTAAATGAAATACAGTAAGGAATTAAAAAAATGCTTAATTTAAAGGAACTGATTTTGTCGCTGTGCAGTGTATCCACAGTATCCGGTTCAGAACTGCACGCAGATGATTCACTGTTTCCAAGTGATCTTTTTGATAAAGTAGAAAAGGATGACATGGGTAACAGATATTTTTACAAATATTCATCCAATAGTGATGCACCTATGCTTCTTATTGACGCACATTTCGACGAGGTAGGACTCATGGTATCGGAGATACTTGAGAATGGATTTCTCAGAGTTGTTTCTGTCGGACGTCCGGATATGCGTGCCCTCCCTGCGGCCCCGCTTACTGTACACGGAAAAACAGATATTCCTGCCGTTGCCGCATCTACACCGCCGCATCTCAGAGCGGCAGACTCTGAAAACAAGCTTATAACGCCTGAGGAGCTGCTTATTGATACCGGACTTTCCGAGGAAAGAGCCCGTGAGCTTATCCGGGTCGGCGACAGAATATCCTTTGCAAAATCTGCAGGTGAGCTTCTAAACGGTAAACTGTATGCTCAAGGACTTGATAATAAATCCACTGCCGCCATTGCACTTTATACAGTAGCAAAGCTTTCAAAAGATGAAATGCCATACAATATCTGCGTTCTTCTTTCGGCGAAGGAAGAAGGTGGTTGTATCGGTGCGCGTCTTGCTGCAAAGCGCATAGCCCCCGACGGTGCTATCGTCCTTGATGTTGGATTTGGTGCGTCTCCGGATATCGACTCAACGAAATGTATCAAAATGTGCGGCGGAGCTGCAATATCCTATGCTTC
The DNA here is from genome assembly GCA_017408535.1 of Clostridia bacterium. Classification (GTDB taxonomy): domain Bacteria; phylum Bacillota; class Clostridia; order Oscillospirales; family CAG-272; genus RGIG2161. Next base: position 1,930 of record JAFQUL010000113.1, on the reverse strand, counting down.
TGCACTTGACAGACCGCTCACAGACAGTATCATACGGATAGCAAAAGAAAATGCTTTGCGGCTTCAGGTTATAGTTGAGAATCCCGCCCCCGGTACAAACGCTGAGTATATCCAGTTTGCCGCCGGTGTTCCCGCGGTACTTCTCAGCCTGCCTCTTTACAATATGCATACACCCGTCGAGGTCATCTCCATGGAAGATGCCGAAGAAATGTCAGAGCTGCTTAAAGTGATCATAACCGATGATTCTCTTCTGGGAGGTAAGGTAAAATGAAAAAACTGTACGGAACCGAGCTTCTCAAAGAGCTTTGTGATATTATAGCTCCATCCGGTGCGGAATTACCGGTTGCCAATGCAATAATCAGTATTCTTGAGGATACCTCCGCCGTAATCACCCGCGACAACGTCGGAAACGTAGTTGCTATAAAAAAAGGCAACGGAAAATCTGACGTAAAGATCATGGTCTCCGCTCATATGGACGAGGTCGGTTTTCTTGTTACCGGTATAGATGCCGACGGAAGACTTTCCTTTGCAAATGCAGGAGGAATAGACAATTCAGTTCTTGGTGCAAGAGCAGTTAAGCTTATGTCGAAAAAAGGGATAATTAACGGTGTCATTTCGGCAAAGCCGGTACACCTGCTTACCCCGGCAGAAAGAACCCAAACTCCCCGCGCTGATGAGCTCAGGATAGATATCGGAGCAAGCTCAAGGGAGGATGCGGAAGAATATATATCCATCGGTACAGTCGGAACCTTCGCATCAGATTTTATTCGTTTCGGTGACGGTAAAATGCTCAAGGGCAAGGCGATCGATGACAGATTCGGATGTGCTGTTATGTGCGATATCATCCGTGAGACCGAAGGAAAAACCTTTGATTTTGACGTGTATTTTGCCTTTACGACACGTGAAGAGATCGGCTTTTCCGGCATACTAACAACTACAGAACGGATCGCACCGGATATATCTCTCGTTCTTGAGTCAACGGCGGTTGCTGATCTTGCTGATGTTCCCTCTCACTCAAGAGTTGCATATACCGGAGAGGGTCCTGCAATATCCTTTATGGACAGAGGAACGGTATATCACAAATCGGTATATGATTTTCTTCTCAGGACAGCAAAAGAAAACAGAATAAAAGCACAACCAAAGCGTTTTGTTTCAGGCGGCAACGATGCAGCGTATATACACTCTGCCCTTGACGGAACTGCAACAGCGGCAATATCTATCCCCACAAGATATCTTCACTCCGCTTCCTGCGTTATTGCAGAAGAGGATTATTTCTCCACAAAGGATCTGATCCTTGCCATAATGAAAAGCGACCCCAAAGAGCTTTCCGAGGTCGCAAAAGGAGGCAAAAAATGAAGGAACGTATACTCAAAATAGCAGAGACTATATCCATATCAGGCAGAGAGCAGGAGCTTATGTCTGTTATAGAAAGCGAAATAACGGCTGACGTTGACATCAGCTATGATGTCATGGGTAATCTTTACGTAAAAAAAGCAGGAAATGGCGGCAAAAACATTCTTGTCTCCGTCAGTGTTGACAGCGAGGGATTCTTTGTAAACTACGTTAAACACGGAGAAAAAACGCGAATAGCACCTACTTTTCCTGTGACCGATTACAGTACCGTTGTAGGCTCAAAGCTCATTGGCCACGGAATATCCGGTACTGTATGTTCCGAAAAAGAATCCGATATAAAGCCGACAGATATATATTTTCAGCCGGATGACAGTGAGTTCCGGGTAGAGATCGGAGACCATCTTTCTTTTGTTTCTCACATTGAGGAAGAAGAAAATTCCTTTATCGGCAGACGTGCCGCAGCTGCATCACTTATTTCCGCATTGATTGATGCTATAAACACCTCAGAAAGTGATAATACCGTTACTGCAGTATTTGCGGTGTGCAGTGTTCCGGGCGGCAGAGGACTTAAAACCGT
>JAFQUL010000112.1 GCA_017408535.1 Clostridia bacterium | reverse complement strand
GAGTCGGTTGCTTTCCTGAGAAAAGCATTCGCATAAGTGAAGACAGAACGGAGAATATAAAATGCCTCGTATTTGGACTATCGGCGAGCTTCTCGTCGAGATAATGAGACCTACCACCGGCGTTCCGTTAAATGAACCCGGTTACTTCAGAGGCCCCTTCCCCAGCGGTGCCCCTGCAATATTCATTGACTGCGCTGCAAGACTCGGCCTTGACACAGGTATTATCGGTGCTGTCGGCAACGATGATTTCGGACGCTGTCTCACAGAGAGACTTGAGAAGGACGGTGTTGATATTTCCCACGTTACGGTAAGCGACAAGGTATCCACCGGCTGTGCCTTCGTGACATATTTTGAAGACGGTTCCCGCAAGTTCATATTCCACATCGGCAACGCCGCCTGCGGTGAGATATACGCTCCCGAGGACGGTTGTGAGGTGGGCGCCGAGTATCTCCACATCTGCGGCTGCTCTCTCTCAGCATCCCCCACTATGGGTACCGAGATTCTTAAGACTGCAAGAAAGTTTATTACAGCAGGTGCAAAGATCTCCTTTGACCCCAACATCCGTCCCGAGCTTCTCCGTGACGACTCCTCAAAGAGCGTTATCGCAGAGGTGCTCGCAAATACCTCCGTGCTTCTGCCCGGCGTAGGTGAGCTTCTTATGCTTACCGACAGCGAAACAGTTGATGAGGCACTTGAGAAGGTATTTAAGAATGACCGTCTTGAGGTAGTTGCCATCAAGGACGGTAAGCGGGGCTGCAGAGTCATCTCAAGAAGTGAGGACTTCACTATGGGCATTTATCCCATCGAGGTCCTTGATTCCACCGGTGCCGGTGATTGCTTTGACGCCGCTATGGTATCAGGGCTCTGCGAGGGCAGACCTCTCCGAGAGTGCGCACAGCGCGCTACTGCCGCTTCTGCCTGGGGCATCAACGGCTTCGGTCCCATGGAGGGTGACATATCCCCCGAGAACGTGGAAAAGCTGATTCGTGAAAACGAAGATAAATAAATGACCTTTTAAGGGAGAAATAAATAATGTCCTTTGTTAACGCTAAAGAAATGTTACTCGCCGCTCAGAAGGGCGGATATGCAGTTCCCGCATTCAATGCGGAGAATATGGAAATGGTTCAGGCAATAATCGCCGCCGCAGAAAAAGAACAGTCCCCCGTTATGATACAGACCACCTCTCCCACGGTGCGTTACATCACCCTTCCTATGATGGTGGCAATGGTCCGTTCAATGGCTCTCAGAACCACCATCCCCGTAGCTCTCCATCTTGACCATTGCGAAAACCCAGATGACGTAGTTGCCGCAATGAAGGAGGGTTATACCTCGGTAATGTATGACGGCTCAAAGCTGTCCTACGGGGATAACGCAGAAAATACCCGCCGTCTCGCCACTCTTGCTCACGACTACGGTGTTACTATTGAGGCTGAGCTCGGTACTCTCGGCGGAAAAGAAGACGGTGCAGGTGCAGGTGTTCTCACCTATACCGACGTTGAGGAAGCACGTACCTTTGCCGCCTACACCGGCATTGACTACCTTGCAGTTGCCATCGGTACTGCACACGGCTTCTACAAGGGTGAACCCAAGCTTGATTTTGACCGTCTCGCACAGATAAGAGAGGTCGTTGACGCACCGCTTGTGCTTCACGGTGCCTCCGGTATTTCCGACAGCCAGGTGAAAAAGTGTATCTCTCTCGGAATTACAAAGGTGAATATCGCCACCGAGCTTCGTGCCGCTGCTACCAAGGCAGTCCGCACCGCACTTGAGGACGAGAATATGATCGACCCCAAGAAATACCTTGCTCCCGCAAGAGAGGCGGTAGAGGCTCTCTGCATCGAAAAGATCAGAGCCTGCGGCTCATCCGGCAAGGCTGTCCTTAACTTCAGCCCATTTAACTGAACCGAACGGAAATTAAAGCTATGATAAAAAAACCGGAAGCTTTTCTTCCCCTCTGCCGACGTGAGGCAGAGGAGAGAGGGTGGGACCGTCCCGATTTCGTATACGTAACGGGAGATGCCTACGTTGATCATCCCAGCTTCGGTGTTGCGATCATATCCCGCGTGCTTGAGGACGCGGGATTTCGCGTTGCGATACTTTCGCAGCCCGACTACAAAAGTGCGGAGGCATTCCGCGAATACGGCCGTCCCCGTCTCGGCTTTCTCGTGACCGGCGGCAACATCGATTCAATGGTGGCTCACTACACCGCCGCAAAAAGGAAAAGATCCTACGATTTCTATTCCCCCGGCGGAAAAATGGGCCTTCGCCCGGACAGAGCCACGATAGTATACTGCAACAGAATTAGAGAGGCCTACGGAGACGTACCGATAATCATCGGCGGTCTTGAAGCTTCGCTTCGCCGTCTGGCCCACTATGATTACTGGAGTGACAAGGTACGCAGAAGTATTCTCGTTGACTCGCGGGCAGATATACTCACCTACGGAATGGGCGAAAATATCCTCAGACGTATTGCCGAGCTTCTTGACCGCGGTGTTCCCGTCAAAAAGATCCGCGACGTCCGTGGAACCGTATACATGTGTTCAAGAGAAGATACTGTACACTACCCGGTTGCCGCGGCCTTTGATTACGATGTCATAAAAGAGGATAAGGTCGAATATGCAAAAGCCTTCGCTCTCCAGTATAAGGAAAATGACTCTGTCCGCGGCCGTGCCGTTCTTGAATACTACGGCGACAAAATGATCGTGCAGAATCCCCCAATGCCTCCTCTTGAGCGGGATGAGCTGGACCGGGTATATTCCCTGCCCTATATGCGTACCTATCACCCCTCATACGAATCTGATGGCGGTGTGCCCGCAATAACAGAGGTACGCTTTTCGATAACTCATAACCGCGGTTGTTTCGGCGGATGTAACTTCTGTGCTCTTGCCTTCCACCAGGGCAGAACAGTAAGATCAAGAAGTGCCGAATCGGTTATCGAGGAAGCAAAGCTGCTGACCACCTTCCCTGACTTCAAGGGATATATAAACGACGTTGGCGGTCCTACTGCGAACTTCCGCTATCCCGCCTGCAAAAAGCAGCTCACAGACGGAGTCTGTGCTAACAGAAAATGCCTTGCTCCTACCCCCTGCAAAAACCTTGAGGTAGATCACAGCGAATACACGAAGCTCCTTGGTGATATAGCCAAGCTTGACCGTGTAAAACGGGTCTTCGTCCGTTCCGGTGTCAGATTCGACTACGTTATGGCAGATAAGGACGAGAGCTTCTTCAGAACTCTCGTGCGTGACCACGTCAGCGGTCAGCTGAAGGTGGCTCCCGAGCATTGCTCGGCCCACGTACTCTCCGCTATGGGCAAGCCGGATTTTTCGGTATATAAAAAGTTCAGAAAACGTTTCTTTGAGCTGACCCGTGAATGCGGCAAGGAGCAGTATATGGTACCTTATCTTATGTCGAGCCACCCGGGCTCGACCCTGACAGACGCCCTGGAGCTTGCCCTTGAGCTTAAAGAAAACGGCTATTCTCCCGAGCAGGTACAGGACTTCTATCCCACCCCCGGAACGGCCTCCACAGTTATGTTCTACACAGGTATCGATCCCTTTACCGGCAAGAAGATCTACGTTGCAGACTACGAGGAAAAGCAGCTTCAGCGAGCACTTTTGCAGTGGGGCAGACCGGAAAACCGCGACAAGGTGCGCACTGCACTGAAGCGCCTTGGCCGTGAGGATCTCATCGGCTTTTCGGCAAGCTGTCTCGTAAAACCCGAGAGGGCAGACGGCTACCGCAAGGATAAAAAGGTGGACGGACACGGTAGTACGGCAAAAAACAAAAGCACTGTGCAGAACCCACCGAAAAAGAAGCTGACCGGCAGTAAAAAGCCCGCCGGATGGGCAAAGAGCAAGCCCAAGAACGGCGGTAAGGGCACAGGAAAAAACGTAGGAAAACGCGGTGGTAAGAAATGACGCTCATAATCGGCACCCCAGGTGCTGAGGCTCTTGCGGCTATGCTCCGCGCAGCTGATATTCCCGTACTTGTACGGCAGGATAACAGCATCAGCGAAAAGGAGCTTGCCACGGCAGATGCAGCAGTCACTGTCTCAGCGGCAAAGCTGAAAAACATGCGTGATGACCTTACGGTCTATACCTGGGGAGATAATGAGAGATCCCCTTTCAGCGACGGACATATATGTACGCCGACAGAGCTTGTCTCTGTGCTGACAAAAGGTAAAGATCGACTGTTCTTTTCCTGCGGTGCGGCGGTGGAGCTCACAGGTGCAACCGCAGAATATAACGGCAGAACCGTAAGATTCTCAAAGAGCGAGATACGGATAATAAAATGTATCCGTTCCTCATCTCTTCCCCTCCCCGCCGAACTTATTGCCGAAAGCTGTTTCGGCAAGAGCAATGCAAAATCGGTCATGACACACGTATGGAAGATAAACAAAAAATTTTCTTCCCTTACCTCTGAGAAACTGATCGTAAGAGAAAAGTCGGGCGGATACCGCATTAACTGACCAAATAAAAAATATAAGCGCCGCAGCGTGGACCGCTGCGGCGCTTGATTATTATTCTCTTTCTTTTTTCGGCTTTCTGCCGCAGGAGTACCTTTCGGGACAGTAGCCGAGAAGCTCACACTTGGGCATCATCTGGCTGTCGATGATTTGTTTCCACTCCTCGGAATATTCGGAGAGAGCTTTGCAGATATCGGAAAACAACTCTCTATATTCCCAGTAGGCTCTTGTGCACATACGCTGTCTTGACATATCGATAAGATTACGGAGGTTACGTCTGTCAACTATCTTGGTGGTCATGCCCAGGGGAAGGATCATTGCGCTGTCCTCTCTGGGGATACCGAGAGCCTCAAGCTCACGTCCCGCCTCTGATATCTTCTCCATAATAGAGTCATAAATCGCCTTCGCCGCGGGATCTGCCGCCACCTTTTTAGGAGTCACATATTCAAAATCCGCATAATTGATATATCTTGTGCTTGCCTGAAGACGGGTGGGGGCTCCGCCGATATGAGTATACCACTCTCTGATCACCCTTGCGGAATACCCGTCAAGCACCATTTCAACATTGACGTATTCAAGGGTCCTGCCGTGGTTTGACTCGATGCAGTCAAGTCCTCTCTTATAGTTTTTTTCATTGTCAGAAACGTCAGCACCCCAACAGTATCCTGCTCTTGAACCGATCAGGGTTATTGGCTTTGTACTGGTCTCCGGAAGAATAATGACCTTTCCCATTTTTGAGTCCCCCTTGATAACATTTTGAGTAGGTAAACAGATATCAAAACAATTTTAACACAATGCGTAAACAAAATCAAGTTTTTTGCGTTTTCCACCGAATAAAAAAATTCATAGGGGCAAAAATAGAAGAGACGAACACAGCAAAAAAGAGAAAGGAAGTTCGAGTATATGATACAGTCACAAAAAAACGGATTATCGGGCAGAACGGTGTACGTTATAGCACTTGCGGTATTGCTCATACTCGCAACAGTAGTTGTCTTTGTGTCGGCAAGACGTGATAACAAGCAGCCGGAGCAGCCCCCCATCTCAACCGACGGAGTCACTCAGGGCACACAGAGAGTTCCCGATACCACAAGAATTCCCCCTGTAACTACCGCACCGAGGGATACCGACCCTCCGGTAACCACCGCGGCTCCTGTAGCGGCTGAGCCTGTTGACGCACCGCCTCAGAGCTTTGTTATCCCCGCCCACGGCTCACTCTCAAAATCGCACAGCACCGACGTTCTGGTCTATTCCCTTACAATGAACGATTACCGTACCCATACCGGCATTGACATAGCATCAACGGTTGGCTCTGCCGTATTTGCGGCCGCAGACGGAAAGATCAAAGAGATATGGGAAGATCCCCTCATGGGTAACTGTATGTCGATCGAGCACAAGGGGGGCATGCTGACGGTATACAAAAACCTTTCCCCAGACCTGCCGGCGGGAATAGTAGCCGGGGTATCTGTCGGTGAGGGGGAGATAATTGCGGCAGTAGGCGAGAGCGCTATTATAGAATCGGCAGACGAGTCACACCTTCATTTTGAGGTATTCCTCAACGGAAATGCAGTCGATCCAGCAGAATATATAAAAGCTCTGAACAGTTAAAAAGTCAAAAAGCGATCCGATTTTCGGTATGAAATCGGATCGCTTTTATACATATATTTTCAAAAATAAGTCTGCTATATGTAAACGGTGTGTAAATCCTACATCAAAAAAGCACAAAGTTTAAGTAAAAAGATTGACAAAAGTCGTCATTTTATGATATTCTTATTTCAGTGTATTACCTTACTAAACAATACTTTGGAGGAAAATCAAATGAAGACCCAACGCGGAAGAAAAATTCTGGCGGTTATGCTGGTCGTTCTTGTTCTGACGGCATGTCTCTCCCTCTTTGTTAATGCAGAGGGTACAGGCACCGCAGAAGAGCGTACCGGTGTTTGCTATCTCGTCAACGAAAGAGACGACGTAGGAACAGCCGAAGCCTCTCTGAGCCGCTTGTTCGCCGGCTTAGCTGAAGACGGCGCAGACAACATCGAGCTCGTTACAGTTGATGACGAAAGCAAGATCGAAGAG
>JAFQUL010000111.1 GCA_017408535.1 Clostridia bacterium | reverse complement strand
CTCTGACGAGGGAGGTGGATTTTTGCAAAGCAAAAAGACGGAGGGAGAGAGTAAAAAAGCATTAAATTAAAGGTTTTTCTCTCCCTCAGTCACCTTACGGTGACAGCTCCCTCGTCAGAGGGAGCCAAGGTTTGTGCTATCAATTAACTCACAAGTAAAAGGAAAATCTGTTATTTTTTCAGCCCCTTTCTTTGTCAAAACCACTGACATAGGAATATAGTATTAACGCATAATACTGTTTTTTCGGGAGATGTGAAATGGATCTTTATTCCCTTATGAAAAAATGCGTTGAAGCAGATTACAGCGAAACAGACAGCGGTATAAACTACGCCGCTGAAAAATCCGGCGACTCGCTCTGTATCTTCTTTGAGGCATCACGCGGACAAAGTGACTGGAAAATAAATCTCGACTTTCCGGCCAGAGCATACCGTTCGGGAGAAAAAAGGTGGTTTGTTCACCGTGGCTTTGCCGCCGCATGGAAAAGTGTAAAAGCTGTGATGGAGGACAAAATTTTTGACCCTGAAATAAAAAGGATAACCTCTGTCGGGTACTCTCACGGAGCGGCTATTTCCCTTCTCTGCCACGAATATATTTATTATAACCGTCCAGATCTGAGGGACAATATTCTCGGTTACGGCTTCGGCTGTCCGAGAGTTATCTGGGGTATTATCGACAGTGAATTAAAGAAGCGGTGGGAGAATTTCACAGTTATAAGAAATATTGATGATGTGGTGACTCATCTGCCCCCAAAGCAAATAGGCTATACGCACGTAGGAAAAATGCTTGAGATCGGTGAGAGAGGAAAATATTCATCCCGCGACGCACACAAAGCGGAAAATATACTGAGAGAATTAAAAGAACTCTAAAATACAAATCACCCCGGTCAAGGTAGACACCTTGACCGGGGTGAACTTTACTTATCAGTTAAACGGCATCAGTCGTTTGTTACACGGCCGATCTCCTCGATGGGTATTCTTACAAAACCGTTTGCGAATACCTCGGAGTCCTCGGCTATAGTAAAGTCACCGTTTTCATAACCGGGAATGAGGGTATGATCGGGATCGTGGATCTCCATATTGTTTTCATAGATTCCTTGCAGATCCTCTTCGGAGATCCATTCTGCAAAGTAGTACCTGGAAGAGGCTACGTCTCTTACTTGGCAAGCAATATTGTTACGTACCGTGCTGTGAGCAGCATTACAGGAAAGTCTGGGGTCGTCACGGTCACCGGAGTAATCGTAAGTATAAGGAATGATATCTCCGTACCCGGGGAATGCATCAAGCCATTCCTGCTGCTTCTGGAGCTCTGCAAGTCTGTTTGCCATATTGACCGTCTGTTCTTCCTGACCGCTGCCGATATCATCTGCATAGTCTCGCGCGCGGGTATCGTATTGGATAGCGTAATTACTGAATACCCAGTTTATAAAGAGATTATTCTCGATGACGTTGTCACGTCCGCCACCGATGTTCATACCGTCGGAAGATGTGTTTACGATAATGTTACCGTATGCGGTCTGCCCTGACAGTCCATCATCCCAGTATATTCCCAGTGCCGCAGTACCCTGTCTGCCGATATCGTGGATAAGATTATATCTTATAATGCTTCCGTAATGGTCAAAGCTGCGCATTGCGTAAATTGCCCCGCAGTCACCGGAATCCATACATACGTTATAAATCTCGTTGTACTCAATAATATTCTTAGGTCCTACGTATCTGATAGCGGTATGGGGTGCATTATAGAACTCATTATGAGAAACTGTTGTTCCGCATCCACGGATATCAACAGCGTGCATATAAGTTTTACATATCTGTCCCCAGTCGTGTATTTTATTATTGTATATCATATGCCCGGACTCTGTGAGTGTTTCAATTACTCCGCCGGAGATATTGATAGCGTTGTAACCGATCTGATATATCTCGTTATTCTGTATCAACGCATTGGTACCGGACAGATTGATAGCATCACGGCTGATGTCATATATCTTACAGTCCTCAATAGTGATATGATCTGTTGAGGAAAGTACAAGGCCGTGTGCTCTGGTGGAGGTGAAATTAATACCGCTGAAGGTAACGTATGAAAGCTCCTTTGCATTTACCATATTATTTACCGAAAGAGACATAGTGATCTCGCTGTTTTCAAAGTCCTCGGTAGGATAGAAGTACAGAACGAGATTCTCACGGTCTATATAATATTCACCCGGCTCATCCGTTTCTGCCAATATGTTAAAGAAGCAGAAGCGTTTTGTCGTTCTAATACCGTAATACTGCTCCTGCGCAAGAGTTACCGAAAGAGTCTCGATGTTCATTTCCGCAACGGGTACAGATGCATCTGACCAATCCTGACAGAAATAGCCGAATGCCCAAAGATCGTCTAAATTCCAGTTAATACCACGCTCCTTGATGGCCATAGCGGGAGCTTCAAACTCGAAGATACTTAATATATCAAATTTTGTAACCTTGTCGGTTGATCCGGTACGCAAATAAGGATCTTCTGCCGATGCGTTGGGATATCGGGACAGGGACATTCTGTTTCCGTCAACGTAGAACTCAGCAGGACCTATACCGCTGCCTCCTTCATATCTGGAGCCTAAGGATGAATTTCCCTGAGAATACAGCTTTCCTATAGTCTCCGTGGTAAAACCGTACCCAGAAAGATCCACCTTAACGACCTTATCCCTTGCGGCTTCATCATTGATTATCGCTTTCTCCTCGTCTGTTAGTGGAACGAAGTCAGAAGCAGCGAGTGTAACACCGCCGTTAAGAGTTGCTTCATTCTTTTTGGCTGCCATATATGTTATAGGACTGCCCTCAGCACCGGAATCCTCTGATGTAAACGTTATAGTGTCCATAAGGGGATAATTGCCGGAAGCAAGAAGTACGGTAATACCGCCCTCGGGAAGACCCTCACCGTTCTTTATCTCACGGATCTTAGCCTGTGCTTCTGGTATGCTCTTAAATGGTGCTTCTTCAGTACCGTCGCCGCCATCCTCGGCAGCTGCATCTACGTAAATAACGGTCCCCTCTATCTCAGGCCATTTTTCATCTTCTACCGGAGCAGTTGTATCTTCAGGGAGAGTAGTGTCCGAGGGGGTAGTATCGTCTGCAGGTACGTTACCGCCGGAGCAAGAAGCAAGAGACCCGAGGCAGAATAGACATGCAAGCAAAAGTGATAAAAAGCGTTTAGAGGTTGTCATGGTGTTTTCATTCCTTTCTCAAAATTATAATTTTATTTGGTGTTTTATACTTCCTTTATCAAAACAGAGCTGTGTATACTCATAGAGAATTTTAAGTTATCCGTAACTCCTATGAATTCACCGTCGTGTTCTCTGTCAAGCAGGTAAATTTCATATTTACCCTCTTTGCCAAAATCAAGTTCAACGTCCTTACTCTCAGCGTTATCATCGTCACTGTAATAGGTAACGACCGACAATACTTTTCCGCCTTTATTGACCCCGCAGAGCGAATATATGTTCTCGATTTTGTTTTCTGACGGTATTTCATTTTCATAGTCGTAGAACATACCGTACCAGTACAGAGGATAATAGCCCTTTAACTTTTCGTAGGTGTAAAAATCAAATACACCGTTAAGGCAGGATGGACGGGTGTCATAGTACATAAGCATATCGATACTGCTTCTTTGAGCCTCGCATATATAGGCCATAGTAAAGGACGAACCCTTTAGTCCGTGTATGGATTTTATTGAGTAAATGTAATCCTCTTCCCAGCCCCTGATATAATTCCACTCGTTGAGAATACTCTCAGCGTTTCGGTAATTATATTTATCCATCATCTCCCTGACCTTTACCGCTTTTTCCATCATTTTTTGGGGCCGGTCACAGTATCCGTGCCAGGAAAAGAAATCGAGAGGAACACCCCTCTTCGACATTTCAGAGAGAAACGCATCTGCCCATTCAAGCGACCCTGAAATAGCCGGGCCGCCTATCTTCAGATTGGGGAAGCATCCCTTCAGGTGCTTTGCTGCGACCTCATAGAAATCAAAGAACTGTGCCCTCGTACCGCCCCAGGTAGGTTTATGGTTACTGTCATCTCGGGACAGATCGGGTTCGTTCCATATTTCCCAATACTCGATATTAAGCTCAAAACCGTCTGCCCAGCCCTCATTGTAATGGCGGATAATATGCTCGCAGATGACTGCCCATTTCTTAAAATCCTTTGGCGGGAGCGTCCCGTGTTTTTTTATCTGGTTTTCAATAGTCTGACCCAAACGAAAAAAAGTCTCGGTCCCGGCCTCAAGACAAATCAAAATCGATTCATCCGTGCAGGCAAAGTCGTATGAAGCAGGATCGTAAGGATCGGCATCAAAATCAGGGAAAATATACGTTATATCGTGACTGTACGGACCGCCGTAAATCATTACAATCCCGGAATCGTGATTTCTGCTGTAAGGAATACGCGCCGCCTTATAGTCTTCAAAATTACTTCTCATCTGATCGGTCGCATGTCTTTTATGCCATGGGCCGCCGTTAGTTGCATTCAAGATCTTAAACGGACCGCCCTTTTTTGACAGATCAAAACGTAGTGACTGCATATATATCCTCCTCTTATTTCTATTTCCTTATAAATGAAAATCTTGTATAAAATATTGCCGAAAGTGTAAACACAAATGCAAGAACCGCAACGAACTGCTGTGCGTATATCGGTAATCCTAATATGCGGTTACTGTTATTTTGAATATAAGAAACTACCGGACTGATACAGACTGTAGCAATAAACCCGGCAAGTCCTGCAAGTGCCTGAGTGACAGCAAGAGAATCCGCTCTTTTTTCAACAGGAACATGATCAAAGACCAGATTTGTAAGGGCACTGTTTATGCCGCCCTGCGCAATGCCGTTAATTATACTGTACAGCACAAACATCACCATACCGTTTGAAGGGACTGCGGCGGTAACGCAAAGCTGTGACAGTCCGAGAAAAATAAAGCATTTTTCGATCATTGCCGCAAAGGATCTTTTGTCAGCGTATCTGCCCCAAAAGCCTGAAGCAAAAATTCTGGCCACACTTCCGCCTATCGCCGCAGAAGTAATAAATTTCAGATCAAGTCCCAGCTCATTTATCTGATATGTACCGTAAAAAGGAACGGATATATACGTCGAAATATGGTAGAGCACAAAAATTACTACCACACGTAAAAGCTTTTTATTTCCGGTCAACTCCGGCAATATACCTGTAAGACTTTTTGCCGAAAGCTCTTCGCTCGAGATCTCTGCCGTTAAAATCATTGTCAGTGAATGCAGCAGCATAAGTACAAAAATCACCGACCCGGCTACTGCGAAAGCGATCCTCATTTTCCCGCCTGCGGCCAGATGATCTATCACACACCCCATACAAAAGGAAAACACCATTCCGGATAAAAGAGATACGGCCTCTTTATTTGCCGTAAATCTTCCCCTCTGCCGATCATCCACAAGTGACATTAACCAGCTAATCTTTTTGGGATGTGCAAAATTGTACAAAAAATAAGCAAAAAATATCAGTACAAAAAATAAAGTTATCTTCGTCCGTTCCTTAAACCCGGTCAACGGCACCACGTACAGCAGGAAAAAAAGCAGCTGATTAAGAACACTAAGTGTCAAAACAAAGCTTTTTTTATGTTTCCGTCTGACAGACAAAGACAAAAGCTGAAACAAACAGCCGAGAGATATTACCGATGACATAATACCTGTGAGACTATCTGAAAACCCCAGCTCTTTTGTCAGAGTTGCAAGAAATGATCCGGTAACTAAAACCGAGATCAAGTGCTCAAGTGCCGCTTCAATTATATACAACCGTCTGCTGCGCTTTAAGATCACGGGGGAAATGGAGTTCATATACTTGCTCCTCGAATAAAACACTCCCAAAATATAAGCAATATGCAGTTTTACCGCTTTACTTTTCCGATATTCTGTAATATAATTATATAAAACTGTTTTGTCTTATTTCAATGTAGATATTGCTCAAAATCTGCACTATATTGCTCGGAGGTATGATATGGAAAAAGAATTTATACACTTTGAAGAGCAGGATATTCCGATAAATATCCACAAGATCACTATGCATCAGGATGGCAACTACCGCGGAATGCACTCTCACGCAGCAGTAGAGATAGTTGAAGTGAAATACGGAAACCTTTGTTGTCATATAAATGACGAAACAATCTACCCCAATCCCGGTGAAATAATTTTCATAAACAGTAACACAGGTCACAGTCTTGCATCTGACAACGCCGAAATTATTTACGCACAGGTCGACGTCCGTTTTTTCGGAGAGACGATAAGCAACGATGAGTTTTCAAATTTGTACGAATTCATTTCAGATACCAGAGCTAAGCCGTATCTTGTTTTCAGCGGGAACAGGGAGATCCGGGATATTCTGCAGAAAATATATGCCAAATACTTTGGGGATCGTATAAGCAACAGGTGGTATCTGAAAGCGTATATTTACGAGCTTGTTGCATTTATGCACTCAGAAGCCTTTATTTTCCCTCCCACCGTTTCCGCGGATAGCTTCAAAAAAATTGAAGCTATAGTCAGGTATATAGACATGAATTTCAGATCTCCCATCACTCTCGATGAGATCTCTCAGGCCGTCAAATACAGTAAGTATGCTATCTGTCATTACTTCAAATCTGTAACGGGGGCAACAGTCTTTGATTACATTAATTTTTTAAGAGTTCATTTTGCAATTAAAGAACTGGAGCAAAAAAGCAGTTCAATACTCGAAATTGCTTCAAGCAGCGGATTCTCTTCTCCTACCTACTTCAACAGAGTATTCAAAAGTATTATAGGCTGCTCTCCCTCGGTATACAGAAAGTACTCTACCGAAAAGCCGGCAAAACAACGGAAGTAAAACCCGCCGTTTCCATATCCCGCCAAGCCTGCAATTTATCAGCGTACGGAATGTACTCTTTTTTATGTAAACACGTTTGACGGTTGAAAAAACTTGTTTTCTGTGATAGAATTTATTTGTTAGGAGATGATGCAGTATGCCG
>JAFQUL010000110.1 GCA_017408535.1 Clostridia bacterium | reverse complement strand
GGAGCTGTCCCCACGTGGGACAGCTTCTTATTTTTTAATTGAATTATTAACCTTTTTATAGTATAATGGTATCACAAAAAATCTGATGAAATATATGTGAATGGGGAAATGATAAGATGCTTAATAATACCGTTTCTGCGACCGAACACAGCGAGGCTACAGTAGAATACCCGGACCTGCTGTTCGGTGTTGGGTGTGCTACCTCCCCGGGGCCTACCCTGCCCGGCGGCTCTATCCACCCAAGTCCCGAGACACTTAAAAAGGACTGCGGCGGATACTCCGAGGGTCAGCCTATCGTGGGCTTCGGACAGGCATATACCTCCGGTGCCGGGGGAAAGAAATGCTACGGAAATTTTCTTTTAGCACCTTTTATCGGCAATGATATCATTCTTGACCGTAAGGAACGGGCATCCTTTGCCATTCCCGGCAGTGAGACCGCAAAATGCTACCAATACAGCGTCACACTTGAAAACGGCATAAGTATCTCTGCCTCTCCCTCTCATCACTCAGCCATATACACACTCGATTTCCCCGCAGATACAGCGGGAGGATTTATTATCGACGTCGCCCACAAGCTGGATATCGATGCCGCTATGCGCTCGGGCTCACTGACAGTTGATCCCGGGAGCAAGCGAATTTTCGGGGGCGGAAGGTATTTCGGCAACTGGAGCGGTATTGACTGGGATATGTATTTCTCCCTTCAGTTTGATGCCGATTTCAGTGAGATAGGTATCTTCAACGGTGACAAACTTTTTCCGATCTTAGGTCTTACGAGAGAAGAAGCAGAGGAAGAAAAACGCCTCGGTGCATACGTAAAATTTTCTCCCGACGGAAAGAGAACAGTAAAAGTAAAGATAGCTATATCCTTTGTAAGCCCGGAGAAAGCCGGAGAGTTCCTTACAGACGAAATACCGGATTTTGACGCTGATACAGTTGAAGCGGAAGCTAAGGAAAAGTGGCAGAGGATATTTGACGCGATAGAGATAAAGACCGATGATACGGCGCTTCTGCGGCGTTTTTATACCGCGATGTACCATATGCACGTTCAGCCCCGCGACCGCACGAAGGATCACGGCACGTGGGATGATTTTCACACGGTATGGGACAGCTGGAAGACCAATTTCCCGCTGTATTCCCTCCTATACCCCGAGAAGCTGTCCTCCATCATCGACTCCTTCGTTGACCGTGCCGAGAGAAACGAAAAGGAAGGAAACGGAATAGTTCTTGCCGAGTGCTATGACAGCGGCAAGGAGTTTCTTGCAGGCCAGGGAGGCAACGATACCGACAACGTGATAGCGGATGCCATTGTTAAAGGGCTTTCCTCAAAAAAATATTCAAGAGAAAAATGGTACGGGATACTGCTGAGGAGTGCCGAGACCATGCGTTCACCCGAATACAGAGAAAAGGGATTTGCCCTAAGCGGTGCAGGTGAGACAACCACCGTCAGCGGTGCAAGCTATTCAAAGCGGTTTAAGGCAGGCTCGGCTACTCTGGGCTTTGCCTTTAACGACAGAGCCGTAGCAAATGCCGCCGCAGTAATGGGCGATGAAGAAAACCGTCTGAAATACCTTGAAAGCTCGGAAAACTGGCATAATGCCTGGAACAGTGATGCGGAAAGCGAGGGCTTTTACGGTTTTCCTCAGAACCCGCGGGAGGACGGCAGCTTTGAAGAGGGCTTTGACCCTCACTCGGGATATAATACCGACTTCTACGAGGCTTCATCCTGGGATGCGGCGTATACCAATTTTAACGACACAGAGGGACTTATTACGGCTATGGGCGGCAAGGAGACCTTCATCCGCCGTCTGTGGCACGCCTGTGAGAGCACCATGGATCTTAGCACAGGTGAGCGTATATCAAAGAAATATCTGAACTTTACAAACGAGCCATCCTTCCAGATACCCTGGCTGTTTTGTGCCCGGGGTATCGACCGTCCGGACCTCGCCGCAAGGGTCGTAAACGGAGTTATTGCCGCCTTCTCTCTTGACGACGGCTATCCGGGAGATGAGGACAACGGCGCAATGTCATCCTATTACGTATTTATGATGTGCGGTCTGTATCCCCTTGCAACCACCGACACGTATTTTCTCCACGGAACCCGTCTGGAGCAGATACGTCTCCGTATGGGTAACGGAAAAGAGCTTCTTATTACCGGAGAAAACGCAGGCGGAGATAATATCTACGTGCAGTCGGCAACACTTAACGGTCTGCCCTACCGTAGCTGCAGAATATCTCATTCCCAGCTACTCTGCGGCGGTGAGCTCCGCTTTATAATGGGGAACACCCCCTCGGATTGGGGCAAAGGGAAATAAGACTTTTACTTATAAAGATCAGGGGCTGTAAAAACAGATTTTCCTTTTACTTGTGAGTTAATTGATGGCACAAACCTTGGCTCCCTCTGACGAGGGAGCTGTCACCGTAAGGTGACTGAGGGAGAGAAAAACCTTTAATTTAATGCTTTTTTACTCTCTCCCTCCGTCTTTTTGCTT
>JAFQUL010000109.1 GCA_017408535.1 Clostridia bacterium | reverse complement strand
CTTGAAATGACAGGTGACATTCCTGTGGTGATTCCCGTAGAGTCTGAGCCTGAGACTGAAGAAGAGGTTGAAGAACAACCCGAAGCAGTTGTTAACGATACACCTGCAGACGAGTATGCCGATGCTTATTCAGACGAACAGATATATGTACCCTCTGCGGCTGAGGATACCGAGGAAGCTCCCGTTGAGTCGGCAGAGGAGTCTGCGGAAGAGTGCATAGAAGAGCCCATAGAAGAGATAAATATTACCGAGACAGTAGTTGAAGAGCCTACAGAGGAACTCGAGGAAATATTTACCGATGAGACAGAAGGAGAGCGAGAGCTTACTGCAGATGAAGCTATCGCTGAATATCTCAGAAAGCTTGCAGAGCCTGATCCTATTCCTGAGCCAAAAGTAGAGGAAACTTCCGTGTCTGATGGCAGTGTGCAGGAAGAAGTTCCCGTATACGAGGGTACAGGCGTTGATCCCGATGCACAGCAGAAGGACCCCGATGCCTTTGACGAAACGGATATAAACCTTATGCTTGCTCTGGGACTTGAGGATGAGCTTGCAAAGACTGTTGGCGTTGATACCGTATCAAAGCTTTCAAAGAGAATGGAACGCAAGAGCGATGAGGCGAGAAAGGTTGCGGCCGAGCCTTCTGATGACGTGCGCTTCACTGAGTATGTTCATTCATCTCAGAACAGAGAAATACAGGACGATTACAGAAAAGCATATTCCGGAATAATCTTCAAGATAATCTCAACCCTTATTCTTGCTGCAGGTCTGTTTTTGTTTGAGAACATTTCTCTTTTCGGAATAGAACTCTCCGGTCCTTTTAATGTTTCTGTATATCCCATCGTGTACTATATGGTTGAATTACAGCTTCTGATATTTGTAATTGCCGTAATGTACCGTAACTTCTTCCCGGGTCTCGGACGGTTGTTCTCTCTCAGACCTACACCGGACAGCCTGCTTTCAGCGGCGGGACTTGTAGCCTTCCTTTACACTCTTGTGCTCTGCATTTTCAGAGTGTCCGGCGGTGCACACCTTATGGGCTTCCCGGTTGCACTTATAGCAGTTCTTACCGCGTTTTACGAGTTCTTTAACCTTCGCAGAGAGATACTCAGCTTCAATATAGTATCCTCCAAGAAGATGAAATATGCCCTGACCCTCAAGGATGAGGAGGACATTGTTGCAGAGAGAGCTGTGTTCAGCGAATACATTGACGAGTATTCCACCGTTGCCGACCTTGAAAAGGTATCATTTGTTGACGGTTTTGTTTCCCGCAGTGAAAAGGAGCCCTATTACGGTACCCGCGTTGTTATCGGTCTGCTTATTCCCTTTGTTGCGGCGGCTATTATGATGATAGTTTCGGTAATCAAGGACGGCAGCTGGGTAAGTGCTCTTTCCGGAAGCGTATCTACATTTATGTTCTGTATTCCCGCTACTATCCTCTACACCTACAGTATTCCTTTCTACCGTGCAGAGAAGACAGCATATGTTAATGACGGTGCAATAATAGGCGAGGATGCTCTTGACGAGTATTCTTCAACCGCTATCATCGCATTTGATGATGATGAGATATTTAACCGTTACGGTGTTAAGGTGCGCAGTGTTAAGATGTACGGTGACAACCGTATAGATAAGGTTATCTATAATACTGCAAGCCTCTTTAACGGTCTCGGCGGCCTTCTCGGTGACGTGTTCAGAGTTGCGGCCGGTGAGCTTGGCTATTCCGAAAACGTAGAGTATGAGGAGATCGCTGAGTTCGGTGTTAAGGCAAAGGTGGACGGTGAGATCCTGTACGCAGGTTCCCGTGAATATATTGAGTCCTGCGGAATTACTATCCCCGAGGAAAACGGTGAGATAGGTCTTTACGATGATGACAGCATCAGCGTAATGTATCTTGCTACCGAGACATCCGCGGCGGCTAAAATGTATATAAGCTATGCTCTCGAGGCTGACTTCAGCGGTATTGCGGCAGAACTTGACGATGCGGGAATTTGCCTTGCTGTCAACTCTACCGATCCTAACATCACTGAGGATATGCTGAAGAGCAAGATGCCCGAGAACCGTTATCCCGTTAAGGTTATCAGAAGAAATGTCAAGAAGGCTGTGTCCGAAGAAGAATCCCGTGTCAGCAGCAGTATAGTTGCCAAGGGCAGTGCACGTTCTCTTCTTACATCTATTCTTCTCTGTGATAAGGTACGTCACGTTATCGGTACCAATACCGCAGTAAAGATAATTTCCGCTATTATCGGTGCGGCGATATCATCACTGATACTCATCACCGGAAACGGATCAAATCTTACCTCGGTATTCGCCGGTTTCTACCAGCTTCTCTGGTACCTGCCCATGGTCATCATCACAAGAATGTATATCTGAATATAAAAAATTGCCGTTTGCGTTTAGCAAACGGCAATTTTTATATTTTATACATTAGAAATTTCATCAGATATTATGGGACTGTTTGATCTTATATATTCCTTCGGTGTCATACCGATATTTTTACTGAACACCTTCGAGAAATACAGCTGATCCTTGAAGCCGCACATGGAAGCAATCATTTTTACGGTAGTATAATTGTGTTCTATAAGATACAGAGCACGGTTGATACGAAGTGTTGTAATATATTCCTTTATTCCTGTTCCGTACTGTCGCTTAAATGCAGAGGACAGGTACTTTTTATTATAGAAAAACATTTCGCTTATTGAGTCAAGAGATAATTCGCAGTCGCAGAAATTATCGTCCAGATATTTTTTTACCTGTCTCAGCTTCTTTACGGGGTTATCTGAGCCGGGGACAATTCCGCTTTCCTGCGAACTGCCAAGCAGAGAGATAGTATAGAAGAAAATTCCTTCTCCCGCAAATGCGGTCATGCTTTCATCTGCACTGAGGGCATTTTTCCAAACAAGAATAATATCTTCACGGCAGTGGAACACCGACCGCTCCGGGGATATATCAAGCTTTTTATTGATTGATGCCGCACGGTCGCCGTTATAGCTTATATAAATATATTTGAAGTCTTCGTCACCCTCAAGCGTAAAGCTTATTTTTGGGAAGGTGAAGAAAACGTCACCCGGGCGAAGCGGCTCTCTTTTTCCTGAATAGAAAATCATACCGCTGCCCTCAGTTACGAGACACACTCTGTAGCAGTACAGGGTAAAGGGAACTGCATTGCCGAATCTTTCTGTCTCGTATACAAAATTAATTATATTGATCTCGCCGTCGGGGTTGCTGTTTTTTACGAATTTACAAACATTCATCTCTGCACCTTCCTGATACTTTGTGTGGGGTGTATGCATGAACGGGAAACGGTGTACCGACATCCGATATGTACTTTACTTTTTGTTACAAAAACTCGAATACTCTCTACTTATGTAAAGCGGTGCGGTATTTTTTTACGCAATTTTACCGTGCATTATCTTGATATGAGTCGAAAATCATCGATTATATCTTTTACGGTTTCCTGCGTTGTTAAGATATTTATTGGCATAATACAATTATAAATGGGGAAAGCGTAAACATCAATGGAAAATATCCATATAAATATGCATATTAGTCAGTTATCTGATTGTTTTTTCTATTTTTACTATAACATCGCGGGGGCTTTTGCCCATGTGCTTACGGTATGAGCGGTAAAAGGCGGAATAATCACGAAAGCCGCATCTCTGGCAGGCATCAAGGGCCGATGAGCCGTTACGCAGAAGATCCTCTGCCGCGGTCAGACGCTTGGTAAGTATGTATTCCCCTACTGATATGCCGACACTTTTTTTGAATATGCGGTTTATCTGCGACGGGCTAAGGAAAAACTTTTCACTGAGTGCCGCAAGCGACAGATCACCTGAGAGATGTTCGCTTATATGCGTTATCAGCCTTTCCGGAATAGAACGGTTGCTGTTGTCAAGGGTGATTTTCTCATTAAAAGCATTATAGATCCCATCGAGCAGAATATAGAGATAAGCGGATATGCGGTTTCTTTTGGAATAGTTGTCCTGAACGCATAACCTGCTAAAAATGTCCTTAGGTGAAATGTTCTGAAAATCGGTAGGAAAATACAGATTTTTCTTTCCTACACTGCGGTCGGTGAAAGGAATCAAAAAGCGTTCCTCCAGATTGTAATCAGACAGAATGCTGTCGGAAAAATTAATGAAGAATCTTTCGTAGCCTTTTTCGGTGTTAGTTTTTATTTTATGTTTCTCGCCCGGCCGCATTATCAGAATATATCCCGGTCTAAGGGGATAAACGCTGTCCTCCACTATATATTCAGCTTCACCGTTTACAAAACAGAATATTTCATACATATCGTGGGAGTGATACTCGGTGTTTTTGTGTGTGGCGGGCGGAGTTTCTCTGTGGGCGATCTCAATACCGTCGTCTTTATATAAGAAAAGAGTTTCCATACAGTCTGTCCTTTATATTTAATGTATATATTATAACATATAATGCTCTGATTTGCAATGTACTGAGCTCTAAAATGCAATTGATTTATATACTTTAGTAAATTATAATGGAATCAACAAAATATTATAATCGGTTAAATACCGACAGAAAGGGAACATACCATGTTATTAGGTGCACAGCTTTTTACTGTTCGTAAGTACGCAACCAATCTTGAGGATTTCAGTGAGACACTGAAGAAAATCGCAGATATCGGATATACCACTATACAGGCGTCCGGAGTTTGTGAATATGAGCCTGAGTGGCTTGACGAGCAGCTCAAGGCTAATGGTCTTCGCTGCGTTATTACTCACATCAATCCCGAGAAGATCAGAACTGAGACTGAGGCTGTTGTGGCCGATCACAAAAAGTTCGACTGTAAGTATATCGGTATCGGTATGATGCCCTATGCCCTTGAGGAAGAGGGTAGTTATGAAAAGTTCGTTGAGAACTTCCTTCAGCCCGCAAAGACTATTGCAGCTAACGGCGGATATCTTATGTATCACAACCACAACAACGAGTTTATGAAGAACAAGGACGGTAAGACATATCTTCAGTGCCTCTCTGAGGACTTTGCTCCGAATGAGCTTGGCTTTACCGTTGATACCTACTGGGTTCAGGTAGGCGGCGGAAATCCAGCTGAGTGGATCAAGAGATTCTCCGGCCGTTGCCCCTGTATCCATCTTAAGGATCTTGTCCCCTACGGCAGAGAGACAAGAATGGCACCCGTCGGTGAGGGTAACCTTGATTTTGAGTCTATCCTTCTTGCGGCAGAGGCTGCAGGCACCGATTATATACTTGTTGAGCAGGATAACTGCTATGACGATGATCCCTTTGATTGCCTGAGAAGAAGCTATAATAATCTTAAGGCAATGGGCTGTAAATAAATTGCTTCTTCATGTACTAAAGCAGCTGTCAGTATTTACTACGGAGGACAAGAAACTGTGAAAAAAACCGCGAAAAAATTTTTAATCTGTCTGCTTGCCACGGCAATGCTGCTCTGCAGCTGCAGCCGTATAGATAATGTTGGTGCTGATACCACGGAGCCCTCCGTGACAGACGGCGGAGGTAACCCCGAAGAGACGGCAAAGCACGAGTTGTCTGTCTCCGAGGTAGAGAGCCTTCTCGCCGCTAACGGGCTGAAAACAAATGAGAGCTCTATGTGGAGCAGTGACGGTACTTCAGGTCATGGCGGTATGCAGACGAGGATCTGCCGTACCGAAAGAGGTGTGTATACAGCCTTTGCACGTGATTTCGGAGCGGAGGAGACTACCGGAGTCCAGGAATTCTACGTTGCAAAAGTAGATAATGACGGCAAGGTGTCCGTTCTCTACTTCGGCGAATTTGAGGTTTACGGTAACGAAATAAACGTAAACATCGCTCACGATACGAACGGCGACGTTATTGCTACCGTGGTTGGTCCTGAGGACCTTGGTGTATATATCTTTGATAAGGATACCGATGAGGTATCGGAATACGTAGTTGAGCCTAATTTCTCAGGCGAAAGACCACACGACTATACTATGGCTATGTTTGATTTCGAGAATCGGAAGATATACGCCTTTTATCCCGGCTACGGCGCAAACTACGTTCTCGGAAATTATCAGCTTGACTGGTTTACCTTTGATCTGGAGACCGGGGAGTGGTCTGATGCCAGTATGTTTGCTTCATTTACCGAGATCGGCAGACATTGCTATATGTATCCCTTCCCGGACGGTAACGGCGGTGCCTATATAGTCAGCACCAGATCAGAGAAGGCGGCAATTGCAGGAGATAAATTTGTATCGCTGTATGAAAAACAGTATATCTGGGACCGCATAGACCTTTTCCATATTCCCGACCTTACCTCCCCTGAAAACGTTACGTATACTCCTGTTCAGCTTGGTGACGAATCAATGGGTCTTGACGGTATCTGGCCCCTTACAAGTGTGAATAGCGGCGGTGGTGTATCCGTTGATGCGAACGGATATATGCATATAACCTATAAGTATTATTTGCATGACTATGCGGGGACCAATACAGAGTATGACAATCAGCTCCAGTTCCGCCATGCGATCTACGACGGAATGGAGTGTATCTATAACGAGAAGCTTGACTTTGAGGACGATACTTATGAATACTACTATCCGTTGATCAGACAGAGCAGTGACGGGCAGCTTCATATGATAGCTGTAAAGATTAACGGTGATGATCTTGTATTCGAATTTTACCGTGCTGAGGATGAGCTTGGCAAGAGTTGGAAGTATGAGAAGTCTCATACAGTAAAGGGCGTTACTACAGGCGCGTTGACTCTGACCGATACCCGTGAAGGCTCGATTCAGGATGATGTTGTCAGCTGCTTCTATTACCGTTCCTACGGCAATGAATATAAGATCTATAACGGGTATACATCTGCTAACGTGCTTCACATTTCTCTTGATGACTATAGCGTTACCGAGCCGATAGATATTCTTGAGGATTTTGATATAGTTCTTGATCCCAGACACGACAAACGTGTTCCCGCAACAGACGAGCAGACACAGATTATAAGCACCGAAAACGGTACGTATGTCACTTTCGTGTACAATTTTAAGTATCTTGAAGGAACCGAATATTTCCATATCGTGAAGATCGATAAGGATAACAAGGTTACCGTTCTCGCTTCCGACAGCTTTAAGTCAATGCAGGATAAATATCTGACCATGACCGAGGGACTTGACGGTAAGATATACGTTTGTCTTCCCTCGGG
>JAFQUL010000108.1 GCA_017408535.1 Clostridia bacterium | reverse complement strand
GTAATAAGTCAAGACCACCGGATTATCCTGCGGTATTCGCTATACAAAAATCCCGGCATACAGTTTTCGCTGTATGCCGGGATATTTTTACCCGATATTATATTCCGAAAGATCACTCTTCGGTAATGCGTCCGATCTCTTCAAGGGGGATCTTCTCAAAGCCGTTTTTGTATGCCTCGGCATCCTCTGAGAGAGTATAGTCGCCGTTCTCTATTCCGGGAAGCTGAACGTGGTCAACGTCAGCAAACTTGAAGTTGTTTTCGATAATTCCCATCTTAAAGCACTGGTAATCGTACTCCATATCCTTCTTGTACTCTGCGGTGGTGGTGAAGAACATATTGGTTCTGATCACGTTATTTGCGGGATTCGTTGACAGCATGGGATCGTCATAATCGCCATCGTATCCTTCAACCAACGGAATTATATCACCGTAGCCGGGGAATGTCTCAAGCCATTCGGGATTCTTCTGCATTTCCGCAACATCCTCCGCCAGCTCAATTGCATGCGAATAGAAATTGTTCGGGAAGGAACGGGTACGTGCAGTAATGCTGATAGGCTTGTCACCCCAGTCAATTATCAGGTTATTTTCAATGATATTGTCACGACCGCAGGTAAGAATACCGTGTCCGGTTACGTTCAGAATAACGTTACCGTATGCGGTCTGTCCGCCAAGTCCGTCATCGTAGTATATACCGATCGCCCAGCCTCCGTCAGAGCCTACGTCATGAATGAAATTGTAGCGGACGGTACTGCCGTAGCAGTCAAGACGGCGGCCGGAATAGAAGGCACCGCAGTCATCGGTCTCGTAGCAGACGTTGTAAAGCTCGTTGTATTCCATTATATGGTTGGGACCGTACCAGATGATCGCCTGATGAGGGCCGTTATAGATCTCGTTGTGAGAAACTACCGTTCCGCAACCGTTCAGCTGCACTGCGTATTCCTGAGAATGATTGATCCGGTTCCAATCGTGGATGCTGTTGTTATATATCAGATTACCGGATGCGATAACCTTGTTCTGATCTCCGCCGTCCATAATGATGGCAGAATCACCGATCTCGCAGAGCTCGCTGTTCTGCACGGTTAAATAGGTGCCGTTTGCGCGTATAGCATTGTTGCCGATGCCGGAGATCTTACAGTTATCAACGGTAAGATGATCGCCGGTAAGGAATACGGCGTTAGCTCTGGTACCGGTTATATTAACTCCGTCAAGGGTAATATAAGAAGCACCGTTCATGTTTATAATATAACCGTCAAAGGAGGAAAGAACTATAGAGCTGTTATCAAAATCCTCGGTGGGGTAAACGTAGAGGATAGCGTTTTCACGGTCTATATAATATTCTCCCTCGGTATCCGTTTCGGCAAATACGTTGAAGAAGAAGAGTCGACCGTCCTCGCTGATACCGTAGTAATTCGTATGTCCAAGGGTCACCTGCATCTCATTCGTGTCAATACTCTGAACGGGAAGCACTCCGGATGACCAACCCCAGCCAAGGAAGCCCACTATCCAGATATCGTCGGTTCCCCAAAGAGCCGCGCGGGCAAAGGTCTCCTCCTTATACTCATCTTTGAGAGTGAATACGCTTACGTCATCGTGATCGCCAACCTTCACAAAGGGGGCGTTAAAGCGATCCTCCGTGGCCTCGTTGGGGTAACGGGAAAGTTCCATTCTCTCGCTGTTAATGAAGAGCTCGCTTGTCCACACACCCACTCCGCCGGGGTAAGAATCGGCCATTGAGTCATTTCCGTGGGGGTATATCTTTCCTATGGTCTCTGTGGTAAGTCCATATTTAGAGAGGTCGATCTTCAGTACCTTCTCCTTTGCCGTATCGTCAATAAGCTTTGCCTTTTCATCATCGGTAATAGGCTCAAAGTCGGAGGCGTTAAGAGTGATACCACCGGTGAGAGTAACGCCGTTTTTCTCAGCGGCCATATACGTTATGGGACTGTTCTCAGTACCGGAATCCTCGGCGGTAAAGCTAATGGTTTCGGTAACAGAATACTCGCCGGAGGCAAGCAGTACGGTAATGCCGCCCTCGGGAAGACCGTCAGCCGATTTTATCTCGCGGATCTTTGCCTGTGCCTCGGAGATGCTCTTAAAGGGTGCATTCTCAGAGCCGTCTCCGCCCTCCTCGGCAGCGGCGTCAACGTAAATAACGGTGCCCTCTACCGCGGGCCATTTTCCGTCATCTGTGGGTGCTGTTGTGTCTACAGGGTCGGTAGTAACATCTGCCTGTGCGCCACCGCCGGAACAAGCAGCGAGAGAGCCAAGGCAGAACAGACACGCAAGTAATAATGATAAAATCCGTTTACTGTTTTTCATAAGTACGGGTGATCCTTT
>JAFQUL010000107.1 GCA_017408535.1 Clostridia bacterium | reverse complement strand
CAGACGGTCATAAGATATCCCGCAGTATCACCCATAACATTTTCATAGGCAGCAAGAGTATACCTCATTCCGTCAGAAGACAGAGAATCAGACTCACCGCGGTAGATAAGGACAGAAAACGCGGTCATTGAACAAAGCAGAACAGTATCCGCAAACACCTCAAATATTCCCCAAAAGCCCTGCTGGGTCGGTGTTTTGACATTTGCCCTTGCGTGAGCCGCCGGTGCTGTACCGCACCCCGCCTCGTTAGATATTATTCCACGGCTGATACCGTATCTCAAACCACGTGCAAGGGATGTTCCCAGTATTCCGCTGCCAGCACAACGGATACTGAATGCTTCGCTTATTATTTCGGAAAACACACGCGGTACCTCTTTGATACCCACAAAAATAACGTACAAGGACATCACTATATATACCAAACTCACTATCGGAATAAGAACAACTGTTATGGAAGAAAAACGGTCATTGCCGACAAGCATAGCCAAAAGCACAAAAACAACAAGAATAACCGCCACAGTAAAAGGAGATATTCTCAGGGTTTCCTTAGCCGCCTCTGACACAGCACCGGTTTGTATAGCAGTCCCTGTGGTCAAGCTGTTAACTACACAGAAAATCGCAAAAATACCGCCGAGAATATGCGGCGTCCTCCCCTTTACCCCCTCACCCGAAAGTCCGTCACGAATGTAATATGCCGCCCCGCCGTAATAGCTTACGGAGGTATTTATAATACGTGTGCGGCGATATTTGACACCCAGCAGGATCTCAGAGTATTTAAGCGACATTGAGATAAAGGCTCCCACCCACATCCAAAATACTGCACCGGCTCCGCCAAACATTACCGCCGAGGAGACCCCTACGATATTTCCTACTCCGAGAGTCCCGGCAAGGGCAAGCGTGACACTCTTAAAAGAAGACTCTCCCGTGTTTTTACTGCCGCTAAGCATCCCCTTTAATACTTTTATCGGATGAAAAAGATAAAAGCCTCTCAGCTTTACCGAAAAATACAGTCCGCCAAAAAGAACTATAACTATGAGGATGGGAGATAAAAACATCTTATTGACAGCCTCAAGAAAAATAGCTATAAATATCACTCCAAAAGCCTTTTTGAAATAATTTTTATTCAAAGAAGAGCTTGTTTAGCACTCATTCTCAATATTTGCAAACAACCCCTTTTCTCAGGTGTTTACAGGAAAAAGAGCAATTGTTAAATAAATGTTAATTATCCAAAAAATACTTGATTTTTCCCTGCTGTAAGAATACAATATACTTGTGTTTAGCACTCAGACGCATTGAGTGCTAAATCAAAGAAAGTAAACAAGCCATCCCGGCATTATATTAAAGGAGGAATAGTTACTATGACTATTAAACCGCTTGCAGACCGCGTTGTCGTTAAATCGGTCGAAGCAGAAGAGACCACCAAGACCGGTATCATACTTCCCGGTTCAGCTCAGGAGAAGCCCCAGATCGCAGAGGTCGTTGCTGTTGGCCCCGGCGGAAACGTTGACGGTAAGGAAGTCGTTATGACCGTTAAGGTAGGCGACAAGGTTATCACCGGCAAGTATTCCGGTACTGAGGTTAAGTGCGACGGCACCGAGTATACCATAGTTAAGCAGAGCGATATTCTCGCTATTGTTGAGTAATTCGCTATAATCACTTTTTGGAGGTAAATTAAAATGGCAAAGGACATTATCTACGGCATTGAGGCAAGAAACGCACTCCTTCGCGGTGTTGACAAGCTTGCTGATACTGTTAAAATAACTCTCGGCCCCAAGGGCCGCAACGTTGTACTTGACAAGAAGTACGGCGCTCCCCTTATCACCAACGACGGTGTTACCATTGCAAAGGACATCGAGCTTGAGGACGGCGCTGAGAATATGGGCGCTCAGCTCGTTAAAGAGGTTGCTACCAAGACCAATGACGCAGCCGGTGACGGTACTACCACTGCTACCCTTCTTGCTCAGGCATTTATCCGCGAGGGCATGAAGAACGTTGCAGCAGGTGCTAATCCCATGGTTATCCGCAAGGGTATCTCCAAGGCAGTTGACAAGGCTGTCGCATCTCTGACCGCTATTTCCCAGAAGGTAAACGGCTCTGCTGACATTGCACGTGTCGGCACTATCTCCGCAGGTGACGAGGTTATCGGTAACCTCATCGCTGACGCTATGGAAAAGGTTACTGCTGACGGCGTTATCACCGTTGAGGAGTCCAAGTCCGCTGAGACCTACTGCGAGGTTGTTGAGGGTATGCAGTTTGACCGCGGTTACCTCTCTCCCTACATGGCAACCGATACCGATAAGATGGAAGCTGTTATCGATGACGCATTCATCCTTATCACCGACAAGAAGATCTCCAACATTCAGGACATTCTTCCCCTTCTTGAGCAGATCGTTCAGGCAGGCAAGAAGCTCCTTATAATCGCTGAGGACGTTGAGGGTGAGGCTCTTACCACTCTCGTACTCAACAAGCTTCGCGGTACCTTCGTATGCGTTGCAGTTAAGGCTCCCGGCTTTGGCGACAGAAGAAAGGAAATGCTCCGCGATATCGCTATCCTTACCGGCGGTGAGGTTATCTCCGGTGAGCTCGGTCTTGAGCTTAAGGATACTCAGCTTGTACAGCTCGGTCGTGCAAGACAGGTTAAGGTCAACAAGGACAACACCATTATCGTTGGCGGTAACGGAAATCCCGATGAGAT
>JAFQUL010000106.1 GCA_017408535.1 Clostridia bacterium | reverse complement strand
CTGTTCGGTAACGGTGAAGCGGAAGAAGGCTGGGAAAATTTTGATTCGGCTATAGAGAAGATCAAATACGTATTTTCCTTGAAAGACGAATGGCTTGAACTGGGCGGGGAAATGTTTTCCGGTCTTAAGGTCAGCAAGTCTTGGAACTATGCCATTGACCAGGAAGGTAATAAACACAGGCTGTTTGGCATTGTAAGGTTGTCTTTTTATAATCTTGAGTATATTTATGATCTTCTCACTTCTCACTGTTGGGCGTGGTTTGATACCGTTCGAGACGACCCGAAGTACCGTATTGCTGTTGAGTGGTTAAAATCAATGAAAGAAAAACAACAGTCTGAGGCGTGAAGTTAATACCTGTGTGATTTAAAGTGTTATCTAAAGGTTTTCAAAAAACACTATCTTTGCGTGATATCTAAATCACCGGTTTAGAAAAGTCATTATACGGTTTATTGTAGAGAAAAACAAAATCATATATAATATAACTAACAAAGCTGGTTTTGATTTATCTAAAGGATGTGATTATGTGAGATTATACATTGGGGACACCATAAAAAAATTACGCGCCGACAAAAATGTCACACAGGATACTTTAGCTGAGTACCTAGGTGTAACGTATCAGGCGGTAAGCCGCTGGGAAACGGGCATGGCATATCCCGATATTGAACTTTTGCCGGAGATAGCGAAATTCTTTGAGGTCAGTATTGACGAACTTATGGGAATAGAATATAATCCTGAAAAGATTGATGAAACCATAAATTATTGTTTGAATTTACGCGAGACAGACAAGGCAGCTGCACTCGACAAATTGCGTGAGATGGAGCGGAAATATCCCAATAACTGGAAAATAAAAAGCCGTATCTGTCATACCTTGATCTATCCCAAACCGAATAATTATGAAGATGTTCTTCCCGAGCTACGCATTTATGCCGAAGAGGCTAAGGATCATTGCAGAATGAAGGATATCAATGAATTTCAGTTCATCGCGAATGTAATGTTAAGGACTGTTCCTGAAGAGGAAATAGATATGTGGAAAGAATATCTTCCTGTTTATCATATTCCCAATTATTATCTTACTATGATAAATCGTTACAGGGAACGTAATGATAATACAAAAGTTATTCACTTTACAAGCAAGCTTCTTTTGGATTATCTTGGAATGATGATATATATCCTTTCAATGTTTGAGTCTGATTCTGAACAAGTTTTTTCTTCGCGTAAATATATTATTCGTTTGATTGACGCAGTTGTCGGGATTCCTTATGCCGAAAACGGTATATTGCATAATACAATATTACTTGAGGACAGAGCGAGATGTCTGGTACAATTGGCTGCCGCTTGCATAGCATTGGGACGGATCGATGAAGGACTGGATAATTTTGAGAGATCTGTTGATCTGTACCTTATGTATGTTGAATCTCTTAATTGTGACAGTTTCACAAGTGATTCGTGCTATATCGAAGATGAAAAGAATAGCCGGAATACGGCGGAATATAAAATTGGGTTGGTAGAATTATGGCTTGAAACGTTGTCAAATGAGTTTGATTGGTTAGATCCTGTACGGGATAATAAACGATTTAAGATGCAGCTGCAGAGATTGATCGATAAGAAAACTGAATTATATTAATCACCCTTTTAGTGATAATAAAAAGCAGTGTATGGAACACGAGCTTTACCGTACACCCTTTATTTTACCTTGCATATACTGAACAATAAAAGTATAGTGAGGTTATTCTATGGATCAAAGCTACAGACCCGTCCGTATTGAAAACCTTCTTCGCAGAAGTCCGCAGGCGTGGGCGAATCTGCGGGGTAATCAGCTCTATCCTGATTTGTTCGGCATCGTTCGCTTTTACGCACATTCCCGGGGGACGGTGGTGGTTACTGAGGTAAGCGGTCTTCCGGATACTCAGCAGGTATGTTCATCTCCTGTGTTCGGGTTTCATATTCACGGGGGCAGTGACTGCAGGGGGAATTCGGACGATCCCTTTGCTGACGTCGGTATGCATTACAACCCTCTGAGTTGTCCGCATCCTTACCATTCGGGTGATCTGCCGCCCCTCTTCGGGGCGAACGGCTATGCTTTCAGCGCGTGCCTGACTGACAGATTTACGGTAGATGAGATCATCGGTAAAACCGTGATAATTCATGATTCTCCCGATGATTTTCGGACCCAGCCATCAGGAAATTCCGGAAATAAAATTGCCTGCGGTGAGATAATCGGGTATTTCCGTCCGCGCAGATAAAATACTGTATAAATTAAAAGATCCGCCTAAAAAAGGCGGGTCTTTCGTTTGTAACTTGTATTTAATAAGAGACAGATAGCTTTACCGGTTGATAAAACAAGAAAAAACATCACATCTCTTGCTCTTACTTCAAGAAATATGATATAATAAGCCCAAGGCGGTGATCAGATGAAAAAGGTTATAGTAATAGGTTGTCCCGGTAGTGGGAAAAGTGTTTTTTCTGCAGCACTCTCGCAGAAGACCGGTCTGCCGCTGTGTCATCTTGATATGCTCTACTGGAATCCTGACAGAACGACTGTGTCAAGAGAGGTATTTGACGATCGTCTAAATTCTGTGATTGAGAGCGATCAATGGATAATCGACGGTAATTACGGAAGGACTATGGAGGTCCGTATGATGGCCGCAGATGCCGTGTTCTTCCTTGATTATCCTACCGCGGTTTGCCTTGAGGGAATCAGAGAACGGAGAGGTAAAGCACGGCCGGATCTGCCCTGGATCGAGCCGGCGGATGAGCCTGACGAGGAGTTTACTACCTTTGTAAGGGAATACAGAGAAAGATCAAGACCGAGGGTGCTTGAGCTACTGAAGAAATACAGTGATAGGAAAATAATTGTTTTCCACAGCCGCAGAGAATCGGAAGAATATCTTACCTCGCTGTGAAAAAAATGCGGATACGTGCTGAATATTTTTTCGCATACCACTTGACTTTACTCGAATAAAGTGATAGAATATGCACATAAAATGCGTTTGAACAGGAACAAGTAAGCTCGGTGAGAACCTTAAGAGAGTTGTCGGTTGGTGCGAGACAATGGGGATGGCCGGGTGGAATTCCTCCTGCGAGCAGTACACTGAACGGATCTTCCAAGTAGGCTGTAACGGGTGTTCCCGTCATAGAACAGGGGTGTTAGATGACACTTCCCGAGGCCGCTGTCGTGAGAGAGCGGTAAACTGAGGTGGTACCGCGGGTCATTCCCGTCCTCTGTATTCCATGATATGGAATGCGGAGGTTTTTTGTTTTACAAAGACCTTTGCATTCCGCAAATTACAGAAGGGAAAAAAGAAAAATGGAGCAAAGATACTATCAAAAAGAAATTGAGACCATGCCGGTTGAAGAAATAAAAAAGCTTCAGTCGGAAAAGCTGGTCAAGCAGGTCAAGCACGTATATGAGAACGTGAAGTATTACCGTGATCTGATGGATGAGAAGGGCGTTAAGCCTGAGGATATCCACGGTATCGAGGATCTTCACAAGCTGCCTTTCCTTACAAAGGCAGATCTTCGCGACGCATATCCCTATGGTCTTCTTGCAAAGCCCCTTGAGGAGTGTGTCAGAATTCAGTCTACCTCCGGTACTACCGGCCGCCGTGTAGTTGCGTTCTATACTCAGAACGATATAGATCTCTGGGAGGATTGCTGTGCACGTGCTATCGTTGCTGCTGGCGGAACAAATAAAGACGTTTGTCAGGTTGCATACGGTTACGGCCTTTTCACCGGCGGCCCCGGCCTTAACGGCGGCTCCCACCGTGTTGGATGCCTTACTCTTCCTATGTCCTCAGGTAATACCGACCGACAGATCCAGTTTATGACCGATCTCGGTGCAACTATACTTTGCTGTACTCCTTCCTACGCCGCTTATATCGGCGAGACTCTCAAGGAGCAGGGATACGGTCCCGACGATATTCCTCTTAAGGCCGGTATCTTTGGTGCTGAGCCCTGGACAGAGGAGATGCGTCAGGGTATTGAGAAGACTCTGGGTATCAAGGCTTACGATATTTACGGTCTCACCGAGACCTCCGGCCCCGGCGTTTCCTTTGAGTGCTGTGAGCAGACCGGAATGCATATAAACGAGGACCACTTCTTAGCTGAGATTATTGATCCCGACACCGGTGAGGTCCTTCCCGAGGGTGAGAAGGGTGAGCTTGTATTCACCTCTCTTGACAAGGAAGCATTCCCGCTTCTTCGTTACCGTACCCGTGATATTTGTGTGCTGTCCCGTAAGAAGTGCTCCTGCGGACGTACTCTTATTAAGATGGCTAAGCCCATGGGCAGAACCGACGATATGCTTATCATCCGCGGCGTAAATGTATTCCCCAGCCAGATCGAGACCGTTCTCCTTAACGAGGGTTACGAGCCCAACTACCAGATCGTGGTTGACAGAGTTAACAACAACGATACCTTTGAGGTCAACGTTGAGATGAGTGCTGATAAGTTCACCGACAAGGTCAGTGAGATACTGGCTATGGAGAAGGCTCTTGCCAACTCTATGAAGACAATGCTCGGCATCAATCCCTCCGTGCATCTCGTTGCCCCCAAGAGCATTGCCCGCAGTGAGGGTAAAGCGGTACGCGTTATTGACAAGCGTAAGCTGATATAATTTGAAAAGGAGTTTTTGCTATGGCTATCAAACAGTTAACAGTATTTGTTGAAAACAAGCAGGGTTCTCTGGTTACCATTACAGATACTCTTGCGGCAAATAACGTAAATATCAGAGCTCTTTCTATTGCTGAGACCGAGGATTTCGGTATTCTCCGCCTTATAGTAAACGATGAGGTCACTGCTGAAAAGACTCTTGCAGGAGAGGGTTACCTTATTAAGGTTACCGAGGTCGTAGGTGTTAAGATCGGTGACGCCCCCGGTAAGCTTTCCGCCGCGCTTGGCGTTCTTGACAAGGCGGGAATAAATATGGAATATCTTTACGCCTTTATGGCACGTACCGAAAAGCACGCCTACGTGGTACTGAGAGTTGAGGATAATGCCGCTGCCGAGGCTGCACTTGAGGGTGCCGGCTTCCACCTTATTACCGACGCTGATATCTCAAAGCTTTAATAAAACAAGACACAGAGAACCCCCGTTGCTGAAAGCAACGGGGGTTCTTATATCTTTTTACGTTTAGCCGTTTGCCTTTTCAAGATCCTTCTTACGGATCTCAACACGTCTTACTTTACCGCTGATAGTCTTGGGAAGCTCGTCAACGAACTCGACTATTCTGGGATACTTGTAAGGAGCG
>JAFQUL010000105.1 GCA_017408535.1 Clostridia bacterium | reverse complement strand
TATACTTTTCAAGGGTTTGAGTATAGGCAGAAAAATCTCTGTGTCCGCTTTGAGAAAGAGCAAGCACGTACCATTCTGAGCTCACTCCCGCACCGAGAGAAAGCTCATCCGTTATCCAACAATCAATGTCATTTGCACCGGCAGAAGTGAGCTTATACTTCAGGATATCACAGACGGAATCGGTGATCCCGTCTGTGATATCGCTTTTTTCAGTATTCACAGCGGCAAATGAACAAAGGGTGAAAGCCACCGAAAGTATAACTGCCGCTATAACCGATAAAAGCTTATTTTTCATATATAGTTTTTCCTCTGATCGCAGTAACGCAGAGATAAACTGCGGCAAATGCAAAAATTACTGTAACAGCAAAAGATGCATCCGCTGTCTGAGGTGCCTCGACTACCGGAGAGCCTGCCACATTTACTATACATACCGGGGGAACAAGTGTGACAGTATCGGATACTGCGCTGATAAGATGCTCACCTGCACTAAGCTCTATAGTGACGTTTCCGTTTTCGTCTGTTACGTACCCGGTCTTCCCGCCGTCAACGGTGATCACCGCTCCGGACACAGGAAGAACGATAGGATTAAATGCCTCATCATAGCCGGCAGAGGAAAGCTTGAGGGTAAGCTTCTCACCGGCCTTGACCTCTGTATGATGTGCATCAAACCAACTGTAGCTGTCAGACCATGCGGTAAGGTCACTGTATGCAAAGGCAGAGATATAGTCCCCATCCTTTACCGGGTCACCGAGACTCATAGCTGAAGCATTATTCAGATAATATCCGTAACTGCCGCCGTTGTTGACTCCCCAAAGCTTCTCAAGTGCGAGACCGTACTGTCCGAGATAGGACTTGTAGCCTGCCTCTGCCCCGCCTTCATAATACTGCTCGTGAGCACAGTAGATAGCATCGTCAAGTGTAAGACTGCCATCGCCGTCAATATCCTTTACTTCAACGGCTTTGGCTGCAAGATCTACCTCTCCGCTGCCGTCAGAGACAGTTACGTATACATTTACACCGGCAAAAACGCTGACAGAAAGCATAAGTACCGTAGCAAGGGAAAATACCGCAATAATTAATTTTTTCATTTGTTTTACTCCTTTTTACCGTTTCTTTTTTCTGACAGGCTTAAGACCCGCGTTCTCAAGAGCTCTCGGCCAGGGACCGAGATATGCTTTGATGCGTGACCGTGTCGCCTCGTCAAAATCGTCTTTTTTGGGAAGCCGTCCGACTTCCTTACATTTCTGACACAAAAGCTCTACCGCCCAGAGCTTTTTATCGTCTGTGACCATTTGACCGCATACCTCCTTCCCGAATTAAAAAAGCTCTCCCGAACAAACGAGGTCGGGAGAGCGCAACTGATATATGTACGGCGAAAAAAGCCCCGGGGCAAATCAAAAAAACACAGCGAGAAGAATGCACCCAAAGCCGCAAAACGGCGATATATCGGTTGCACTCTTCTCGCCCAAGTTGTGTTGAACCTGAAAAGAAACGGCAGGTATCCTGACTTATGACCAGCGGCAGAGCCGCAAAAGCATACCTTCTCAGGGCATATTACCCCAATGGCACATTATGCTGTGTCTCGTCAAATACAGTAATGGCGGTTGTTCCGGATTCGAACCGGATTCCCTTTTCATCTACTCAGCAAACAACTTTTCAAACCGTATCTTCCATATCTATTTAATTCAACAGTATTGTAACAAAAAATCAAGACCCTGTCAATTGTTTTTTTCGAATTCTTTTCTATATCCGGTCAGAAGCATTTTTATCTTTCTTTCGTCACTTGTGTAAGTGGAAGCAAAGCTCGTTTCACCGCCGGAGATAGAACCGGAAAATGCTCTCGGGAAATTCCCACCTATAGACTCGATATATATCCATGCGGGATCAAGCTTAAGACCTTCAACGGCCAGATCTATCATTTTTCTTGACTGAGGATCGGACATATATTTACCCTTAAGCGCAGTATCAAGATATGCGGGCATAGTGTCTCTGTACGCATAAGAAGACAGTGCCTCAAGAACCGCACCGGCACAGTCAGGATCGGGATTAGTTCTCGGAATAGCAAATGAGGTATACTCATCATAGGAGTAAGTATAATAATTCTTCTGATCGGTATCAAGCTTGGGAGTAGGCAGAATTCCGTAGTCATCGGTCATATTTCTGAATGCCGGAGATTCCGCATACGTGAGACGCTCTATCATAAAGAGCAGCTGTCCGTTCGGAAATACATTGATGGTATTTACAGTCTGGGTGTCATTGATGCACGTGGGTGTTTCATACATAAGAGTATAAAGCTTATCGTAGGCGGTGTACATTCTGTCTGTATCGACGTCAAGCTCAAACCAGCCATCATCGGTTCTGGAAAGTATATCAATATCAAATGTACTGAACGGAATATCACAAACCTGTCCGCCCGTAAATGACATTCCGTAGACGTCCTCATCATCATATTTCGAGTTACCGTTAGCATCCTCGTATACCGCACTTCCGAGCTCGCGGTATTTATCTATAGTCCACTCTCCGCTCTCAACAATGGCATTCACGTCGCTAAGCTCAGGTATTCCCGCTGAATATTTCTCAGCCAGCGTCTTATTGTAATAGGTTACATACATAAGACGGGAAAGAGTCAGGGAAAGAGAACCTGTAACAAGGTAAAGAGAATCGAATATCTCAGCCTTATCTATAAACTGCTGAGAATACCAAGGCTTTGAAAGATCAATGTAATTTACTGTATTGAGATCACAAAAATAACCGTCAAAAACGAACCTGGTGAAAGGTCCGGTACAGTAAGCAAGAAGCTGATAGCTATCGTCGTCTGACTCGTGCTGGATAGTAACAAGGGTCTCATAATCAGCATTCTGTTGGTCGACTCTGTAGTTCTCTATTTCTACTCCGAGCCTGTCCTCAACGAAGCGCTCTCTGTTATAAACCGAATCATTAACAACTTCACTGGTGAGCTCCTCAACCGTCAGCTCATCTGCAGTCAGAGTGGTCTCATGGGTAAGAACAGTTATTTTTCTTCCGTCAAAGTCAAGCTCGGGAAGCTCGTCCTTAACATATTCCTTGAGTGGAACAGTGGTATCGGCGGTGGGGGCGGTAGTATCTGACGGAACTTTCTCATTGTTCTTGCCCGGATCTTCTGATGCACAGGCGGTCATAAGAGAAAGAAGCATTACGGATACGAGTAAGACACTGATAACCCTTTTCATAATATTAACCTCCGGATGTTATTATAATCACAACAGTATTTTGTTCATTATAGAACTCCCAATTACTTTTTGTGTTCCCGATGATTTGATTCCGGGAAAGAGAACATCTTATTATATTATATAATTATCGTTGATTGCTGTCAAGTGCTTACTCAGAGTTCAAGCAATGCACACAAAACCATGTCCCCCTCCGAAATTTATGCATAATGCACAGTCCTCTTTGGGTTGTGCCCAGCGGGAACACATTGCCGAATTGGAATTTATAGAAAAAAGGATTGTCTTGTCAAGGAAAAAGTTTAAGTCTTAATCTTCCCTTTTATCACAGCAAGAGATCTGCACGATTCACCTGTTACGGTATAAGACAGAAGATATTCGTCAGGTGAGATAAATGTGACCGCAGGATCTGAATAACCTTTATACTCACACTCACAGATATGGAAAATCTTTTCCGGTCTGCGGCTGTCACAGGAAAGCTCCGCCAAAACAAGCGGGGTTCTGCCGTTTGTGTAAGGTGCTGTTTTTCTTCCCAGGTAGTTTGGAACGGGATTAAAGACAGCATAAAACTTACCGCTGTAAGGATTTTTTCTGATCTTCATAGGCGAAGAAGGTGATGAAAAACCCGTGGGCTCACACCGGGTCCACTCAAGTCCGCCGTCGGTAGAAAAAGCACTGTACTGGCACATTCTGTCGGTAGAGAAAAAAGAATGAAGTACGTCGGGATATACCTCTATAACGCCGGGGTGACGAAGACCGTGCTCGGTACCTGAGAAGGTCTGAAAAAGGTCGTCGTGAG
Organism: Clostridia bacterium; assembly: GCA_017408535.1. GTDB lineage: Bacteria > Bacillota > Clostridia > Oscillospirales > CAG-272 > RGIG2161. The sequence continues at coordinate 10,285 of JAFQUL010000105.1, read as the reverse complement.
CCAGCATAAAGCTCTCGCCGCCGTCATCGGAATAGGAAAAGCCAACGAATGCCCTTTCATCGGGAGCGGTACCGGGGACACCCTTATCCCCTCCGAAGCGATAGCACAGTGGCAGGATTATTCTGCCGGACTCAAGTTGTACGGCCGCATCGTTCTCCATTATAAAGAGCCCTGTATAGATATCAAAGGAACAGTCGGCACACCGAAGAAGATAGCTGTAGCCGTCCCGGGATACACCGAACACTATCCTGCTCTTCCATCCGGTACCGTCCCCTTGAGTAAAGAAAAGACCTATGCTGCCGTCATTCAGCCGCAAAAAGGATACACCGCTGTATTCACCTGAAAGCTCCTCATTGTCAAGGGTAGCTATAACAGGCTCGCTCCAGTGTTCTCCGCCGTCTGACGACTCTCTGATAAGTATATCCGCAGTTCTGCAGTTATCGCTGTGGATCGCCGTATATGTAAAAAGGAGCTTGTTATCTGTGTAAATGAAGCTTCCGCCGCCGTAGCCGGAATACTCACTGCACGGAGGAATTTCTAAAACCGTCTTAAAAATCGTCATTACTTTTACCTCTCAAAAAATGGATTTCGGAGCATCGGGAGCGGGGGTGAGACATACTCTCGATATATTGAGTCTGCAGAGCATACCTCTATCCTCAGTCGGTCTTCCGGCACAGTATGCGATGAGAGCTTCATTCTCATTTGTATAAAAAATTGCGGTATAGGCATACCCCGCACTTCTGTCCTCTTCTGCAATATCCATCCATTCAAGATTTGAAAGGTTCTTTCCGACCTCCGCTACAGCTAACGGAGAACGTGCAGGACGTTCCTTTGACCCTGACCTGCCGTTATGAACCGGGATAGGATTCCAAAAGGCATATATTTTTCCGCTGTACGGATTTTTTGAAAGAGAGATCGGTGAACACGGACCGGTAAATATACTTGGCTGCGGTACTGTCCAGTGGTCACCGTCGTCAAGCGACATACTCTCGTACTGATACATTTTGTCAGTTCTGAACAAGCATTTTATAACACCGGGACAGATCTCGTAAATCTCTCCCTCCTGAATGCCCGCATTGCCTGCGGTAAAGGGAGGAAAAACATATTCAGCGGACCGTTTCCAGGTATATCCGTCATCATCGGAATACATAAATGCACCAAGCGTATGAGATGTGGCACCTGCTCTTCTCTCTGCGCCTGTATCTGCTTTTTGACACCCGGGGTGGAGTGAGAGCGGATAGATCAGCCTGCCGGAAGAAAGACGGCGAAGACGGGAGTTATTTACGCAATACTTACCGATATAGTCGCCCGGTGTACAGTCTGTAAAGGAATAGAAGCTCTCGCACTCGTCCCTTGATCTTGCAAGATATATATCACGATGCCAGTTGCGGTCCTCTTCTCTTTTTATAAGAAAAAGCATGCCGACGTCACCGTTCTGCATACGCATAAGAGAAACACTGGATACATTGATCGCGCCAAACTTCTCCGGTTCAAGCACCACTCTATAGTCTGACCAGCTTTCCCCATTGTCACGTGAAACTCTTGATACGATCCGGGTAGGGGTGCTGTCACCGTATTCATCGGTTGTATACTGAGTATATATGATGATTATACTGCCATCCCTAAGTCTCAGAAAATCTCCCTCACTGTTTCTCGCATTCCCGGGAACGGGGTCGAGCGAAAGCAATACCTGTGTTCTTTTCATAATACACTTTCTCCGTTTATAATATCTATATAGAAGTTTACCATATTTTAACCGATATTGTCAATGCCGGGGAAGGACAGTAAAGCTATTGACAGAATTTGGAGTATTCACACGAAGGCTGTCCCGTGTTATAATATAAAGGCCGAATCGGCAGGAAAGGAAAGGTGAAACAAAGAAAAAATCAAAAAAAGAAAGGACATTTAAAATGAAAAAAATTTTAACGTTAACTCTGTTTACAGCTGTGCTCGCTCTGATCTTTATTATACCTTTGGTATCACAGGCGGCAGACGCTCAGTCAAGAGCCGGTATAGTCAGTGTGTCAGGCGGCAATCTTAACGTCAGAAGTGCTCCCAGCACATCATCAGCCGTTATTGGATCATTCCCCGGAGGTACTCTCGTCACCCTGACAGAAAAAAGCGGAAGCTGGTGGCAGGTAGAGTACGGAGAAGGAAAGTACGGCTACTGTCACGGAAACTACATAGAGGTATACGGCGGTAAGGCACGTGCTGTTGACGTCGGTTACGGTTCGCTGAACGTAAGAAGCGGTCCGGGCACCTCGTACACGAGAATATCTCAGCTCTATAACGGTAAAACCGTGGTAGTACTCAGCGACTCAGGTGGCTGGAGCAGGATACTGTTTGACGGTGTCAGGCTCGGCTACGTCAGCTCCCGTTATCTGACAGATGAGATAAGCACAGAAAGCGGATACCGTGCTCTGCGATTATCCGTTCCCGATTACAAGCAGACCGACCCACGGTGGTCAGGCATCACCCTTGGCAGCTCCGGCAGGACTATCGGCAAAATAGGCTGTGCTACCACGGGGATAGCAATGATGGAGTCATACAGAGCGGGATATAACATTTTCCCCGGCACTATGGCAAAAAGGCTGAAATACACCTCAAGTGGAAGTGTATACTGGCCGGGCGACTACACTGTATCCTATTACTCATCCGACTATCTGATGAGACTGTACCGTCTTCTTGAATCGGGCAAGCCGATACTGTTCGGTGGAAAGAACAGATACGGCGGTCAGCACTGGGTGGTAGTTACCGGTTATAACGGGGGCAGTGCTCTCACCCCCTCGGGCTTTACCATAAACGATCCCGGAAGCAGTGATAACCGTACTTTAGCGGATTTCTTCTCAAGCTATCCCACGGTATATAAATATTTTAATTACTGAGGAAGGCCCTCTGCAAAGGCAATTTGCCTGTTGCAGAGGGCCTTTTTTCTACAGGTTACTTTCATCTCTGGTTATACGTCTGATCCACCTGCCGGAGGCTATATACAGAGTGTTGATGACCACCTTCAAAAGCTCGTCGCTCATTAACACCGGGTAAACCAGATATATTGGAGCTTTAAGCACAAATGCAAAAACAAATCCGAGGGGAATGGCAATGCTGTACATAGGGGTTATGTCAATAAACATACCGGTAACGGTATCTCCGCCCGCACGTATCGTTCCCACAATGGCACAGGTGTTATATCCCTTTACCGTTGTTATCAGCAGCATTACAAGCAGCAGATTTGATACGGTTTTGGCAGTTGCGGCGTCAATATTCCCGTATATACCGATAAGCGGTTCTCTGAAAAGAACGATGGTCGAAAATACTATAAACACCGAAGCCGCTGAGAAAAACAGCATTACGCGGGCATACCGCATAACGTTCTTTTCCCGTCCCGCACCGATCTCACGGCCGATAATAATGCCTGCCGCATTTGAAAATCCCATAGCGAATAAGATACCGATCTTTTCAAACACAGCGGCGATGGTGTATGCCGCAAATATTTCATCCCCCATATTCCCGTAAACAACCGAGTGTATAGTGATACCGAGTCCCCACAGGGTTTCGTTAAAGATAACAGGACTGCTGTATCTGAGAAAGTCACGGATGAGCACCTTACCCGGCTTCAGCATAAGTCTGATGCGGTAATTAACCCTCTTTTCAAAGAATATGACGTAGATGAGAATTATAGAGCACTCGACTATACGGGCAATAAGTGTCGCATACGCCGCACCGTTTATTCCGAGAACAGGTGCGCCGAACTTACCGAAGATAAGTACATAGTTAAGGACTATGTTTATAAAGACAGCAGAAACGTTGGTAAACAGGACTATTTTTACCTGCTCTGTTGCCCTTAGGCTTCCGCCCAGAATAAGTGTCAGCGTCGCAGGAAGATATGAAAATATAACTATCCTCAGATATCCTGCTCCCATATTGATAACCTCTTGTGAGGAGGTGAATACAGATATAATGTTCGGTGCAAAGGTAAAGCAGCAGACGGTGAAAATCAGCCCGAGGCTCAGCGCCGACATAAGTGATATACCGCTGACCCTGTTTATAGATACAAAATCCTTCTTGCCCCAATACTGACTGATAAGCACCGCCGAGCCGGAGCACATACCGAAAATAAAAAGTGAATACAGAAAATATATCTGATTGGCATATCCTGCTGCGGCTATGGTCTCCTCAGTCTTTGCATCCACCATCCCGAGCATTACAGTATCTGCCATATTAAGCACGGTACCCACCACGTTCTGAAGTGCGATAGGTATGGCTATCGAAAAAACAGTTTTATAAAATGCTTTCTCCCTGACAAAAAACATCCGTTATCTCCCAAAGCTATAATTGTCCCGGATATTATACCATACCCTTTATTTTTCTTCAATAGGTCGGTAATAAATGTGTACTAAAAAAGAGGTGTAAAACATAATTTATTCTGATGATAAATAAAGGGGTGGCAGATATGGACAGAGGAAAAATCACAAGCGGGGTCTCAAGAAAAATCAAGACGGATAATGCCTCAAAAAAGACAAAAAGCAAGATATCAAAAGCTACCGTAAGATCACTGACTCTTTTGCTCGGTATATATACCGTGTCGCTGGGAGCAATATATTTTTTTGATATAGCAAAAAAGGCAAATTCAGACAAAAACGGATTTCAGATGATATTCAGTCACGGAGAAGAAACCGATATAGCCGGAGGAGCCGTAACTGATACAACCGATATATACGATAAGCTTACAGATGAGTATCAGGCGACGGTAGAAGCCGCCGCAAAGGCTTATATCGATAAGATACAAAAACAGCTTGCCGCCACAGTACACGGGGAAAACCGACCGGTATTTCTCCCGGGCGGAAACGTAATGCCGGTAAACGGTACAGTGACGTCAGGCTTTTCGGAAAGGAAAAATCCATTTTATGCAGAAAACAGCGGCACTGAAGAATATGAATTCCACAAAGGTCTTGATATAGAGGTTCCGATCGGTACATCGGTATATTCCTATTCCGACGGGTACGTTGTGACGGCATCCTCGTCAAACAGTTACGGTAACTATATGATCGTCTCACACGGAGACTATGAGACTCTGTACGCACATCTTGACACTCTGATAGCAAAAAAGGGAGATCGGGTAAAGGCGGGACAGACGATAGCCTTTTCGGGAAATACCGGCAGGTCGACCGGACCTCATCTTCACTTTGAGGTAAGAGTTAACGGAGAAGCCGTTGACCCTGCCGCTTATCTTACTGGCTCCGGAGAAGAAGGCGTTTGATTGCACGGCGTATCGTTTCGGTAGGTCTTTTACCGCTTTGTTTTATTTGGCTGAGTGTTATTGAGAAAAACGTTTTTCCCCTCATACTTCTTTTGCATATAGCGGTGCATGAGGGGGGTCACCTTTTGGCGGCCCTTCTCCTGGGTGTCCGTCCGACAAGTGCAGAGGGGAGATATATCGGTATGAATATCTCTTTTTCCGACGGGACGGTCTCATATAAAAAGGAACTGTTAATCCTGCTATCGGGCAGCGGTGCGAATTTTGTTTTTTTGCTTCTTTCTCTGCCATTCATATCGGTGACATTCGTATTTTACTATTTTTCAGCCGTCGGAATTGCTATGTTTAATCTATTACCTCTCAGTATATGTGACGGTGGAAAAGCGCTATCCTGTATACTGCTTATGTTATTCCCGGAGGATAAAGCGGTAAAGCTGTCGGGAGCAATACATTTTATCTCAGCCGTTCTTTTTCTTACCTTTGCCGTATGCGTTCAGTTTGTGTACCGTATAAATTTGTCACTTATGGTGGTTTCGATATACATTTTACTTGAATTGATACTTTCATACTAAAACAGAGGAAATCAGAGGAAAGCGGAGAATAACGAAGGATTTCAGAGGAAAAACTGCTTTTTTTGCAATTTTCTGCGGTTTAATCCCGTCCTATTGTGGCTAATTCTATTTTTTTCGAGTATTTTTTCGAAAATCTATTGCAATTATATGTCGAATTTGATACAATACATCCGTTACTATAGGTTAGTATAATTCTAAAAGGAGTATTGGAGACTAAATTGGACAAAAACAAGATCATTGAACTTAAAAAAATTTCCGTGGAATTTGACGGTGAACAGGTACTTAAAGGCATCGATCTCGACATCCACGATAAAGAATTTGTCACTCTGCTGGGTCCCTCCGGTTGCGGTAAGACCACTACCCTTCGTATAATCGGCGGCTTTGTTACCCAGGACAGCGGAGATGTCTTTTTCAACGGCAAAAAAGTCAATAATCTTCCCCCGTATAAACGTTCTGTTAATACGGTCTTTCAGAAGTACGCTCTCTTCCCTCACCTGAACGTGTATGAGAACGTTGCTTTTGGCCTGCGACTTAAAAAGACCCCCGACAGCGTAATTAAAGAAAGAGTTACAGAGCTGCTTAAGCTGGTCAACCTCTCCGGGTTTGAAAAAAGAAGCGTGAATACCCTCTCCGGCGGTCAGCAGCAGAGAGTCGCTATTGCACGTGCGCTCATCAACGAGCCTAAGGTGCTCCTGCTGGACGAGCCTCTCGGTGCTCTTGACCTTAAGCTCCGCAAGGATATGCAGGTCGAGCTTAAGAGAATACAGCGCCAGACCGGTATTACATTTATATACGTTACTCACGATCAGGAGGAGGCTCTCTCTATGTCCGATACCGTCGTAGTAATGGCGGACGGCAGAATACAGCAGATAGGTACTCCCGTTGATATATATAACGAGCCTGAGAATGCTTTCGTTGCCGATTTCATCGGTGAGTCTAACATTCTCGACGGTGTTATGCTCGAGGACTACAAGGTAAAGTTCTCAGGTCACGTATTCACCTGTGTCGATAAGGGACTTCAGTGCGGCGAAAAGGTTGACGTTGTTGTCCGTCCCGAGGACGTTGACGTTGTTGCTACCGACAAGGGTATGCTTACCGGAACCGTCTCAAACGTCACCTTTAAGGGCGACTATTACGAGATCATCGTTGACGTAGGCGGCTTCATGTGGATGCTTGAGACCTCCGATTACGTAGCTCCCGATGCCGTTATCGGTCTCGATATAGAGCCCGAGGCTATCCACGTTATGAAAAAGTCGGAATATTCCGGTAAATACGGTGATTATTCCTCCTTCAGCGATGAGCTGGAGCATCTCAGTGATATTGAGGATACAGAGGAGGAAGATACCGCGGAGGAAGCTGCCGAATGAAAAAGAACGCCGTATTTCAGAAATTTGCGGCGGCACCTCATATTCTGTGGGCGATCCTTTTCATAATCGTACCCATGGTGTTTGTGGTGTACTTCGCTTTCACCGATGCAGAAGGCAATTTCTCCTTCTCAAATATCACTACCCTTTCAAGATACGGAAACGTTTTTATACTTTCCATTGCCTTTGCACTCATAGCAACAGTTATTTGCCTGCTTATCGGCTACCCTCTCGCTTACTTTATGTCAAAGCAGAGTCCCCGTATGCAGAAGGTGCTGCTGGTGCTTGTTATGCTCCCCATGTGGTGCAACCTGCTTATCCGTACCTACGCACTTATGGCACTGCTTGACAACGGCGGAATACTTAACTCATTTCTCGAGAGTATAGGGCTTTCCAAGCTCCCGATAGTAGGAACTAACTTCGGTGTTATCCTCGGTATGATATACGACTTTCTGCCCTATATGGTGCTTCCGATATTTACCTCTATGACAAAGCTTGACGTTCGTTATATAGAGGCTTCTCAGGATCTTGGCTGTAACGGCTGGCAGACTATGACCCGTGTTATCATGCCCCTTACCGTTTCCGGAGTCGTATCCGGTATCACTATGGTATTCGTACCGTCTATCAGTACCTTCTATATTTCCCAGAAGCTGGGCGCAGGTAAGATAGACCTTGTGGGTGACACGATAGAGCGTCTTTTTCAGAACCCCAGCACCTACAATATCGGTGCGGCTATGTCCCTTATCATGATGATACTTATCATTATCTCGGTGCGTATACTTAACCGCTTCTCAGACGATGAAGCGGAAAGCAAGAATAAAAGAGGAGGTATCATGCCGTGAAAGCCTTCTCAAGATTCTTTATTTTCCTCTGCTTCCTTTTGCTCTACGTGCCTATAATCGTTCTTATCGTATTTTCCTTTAACGAGTCCGGCTCACTTGCAGAGTTCTCCGGTTTTTCCCTTACCTGGTACGAGGAGCTGTTCAATGACGAGGAAGCGCTTACCGCTCTCCGCAACTCTCTTATGCTTGCGGTGCTCTCCTCTGTTATCGCCACCGTTATCGGTACCTTCGGCGCACTGGGTCTTTACCGTATGAAGAGCAAATACGTCAAGGGTGCGGTAAATACCGTTACCAATATCCCAATGATGAATCCCGATATCGTTACCGGTGTTTCAATGATGCTGCTTTTCGTTGCGGTTGCCGGGATTATCAGCTCAAAGTCATTTTTCGGCTTCGGAACTATGCTGATAGCCCACGTTACCTTCAACCTTCCTTACGTACTGTTGTCGGTAATGCCAAGATTCCGTCAGCTTGACAAGTCTCTTTCTGAGGCGGCGCAGGATCTCGGCTGTACCCCCACAAAAGCATTCTTCAAGGTTGAGCTTCCCCAGATAGTACCCGGTATCGTCTCCGGTCTTATGCTGGGCTTTACTATGTCTCTTGACGATTTCGTCATCAGCCATTTTGTAAGCTCACCCGATTTCCAGACACTTCCCCTTTACGTTTACAACCAGACGGCTCATAACGTAAAGTTCAGTATGTACGCTCTTTCCGCACTTATAGTAATGGTAATTCTTGTGGTGCTTCTGATCGCGAATTTCGCCGGCTCGGTAGGCAACCGCAAGACTCGCAGAAAGAGAGGTTGACTATGAAAAAGAAGCTTATTTCTCTTCTTCTCCTCTGTACCGTTCTCCTCACCCCTCTCTTTGCAGGATGCTCCGAGGGCGTGATCACAGAAACTGCGACCCTATACGTATATAACTGGGGTGAATACATTTCTGACGGCTCTGAGGATTCTCTTGATTCAAACGAGGCCTTTGAGGAGTGGTATTACGACACCTACGGTGTTAAGGTCAATGTCAACTACTCCACCTTCTCAAGCAATGAAAGCCTCTATGCCAAGATCAGCTCCGGCTCTGTCAGCTACGACGTTATAGTCCCCTCTGACTATATGATCGAGCGTATGATCGCAGAGGATCTCCTTGCCCCCCTTGATTACTCAAACATTCCGAACGCTGTAAATATTCTCCCCGAATTTATGGGTGAGAGCTCTCAGCACTCTGAATACGATCCCGGCAACGTTTATTCCGTTCCTTATATGTACGGTATGATCGGCATCATTTACAATACCACCATGGTAGAGGAGGATGATCCGAATCTCGGCAGCTGGGCGCTTATGTGGGATGAAAAGTACAGCGGAAATATTCTGCAGTTCAATAATTCCCGCGATGCCTTCGGCTCTGCTCAGTACTATCTCGGTCTTGACGTAAATTCGGACAGCGAGGCAGACTGGCGCGTAGCTCTTGAAAAGCTCAAGGAGCAGAAAAGAGTTGTTCAGGGATACGTAATGGATGAGATCTATAACAAGATGGAGAACGGCTCTGCCGCCATCGCCGCATACTACGCAGGTGACTATCTTGCTATGTATGAAAACAACGAGGATCTCGAGTTCTTCTACCCCGGTGAAGGCACTAACCTCTACGTTGACGCTATGTGTATTCCCAAGAACAGCCAGAACAAGCTGATCGCAGAGAGATACATCGACTTTATGCTCACAGAGGAGCCTGCCGTAGCAAATGCCGAATATACTTACTATGCTTCCCCCAACCGTGTTGTTGTCGAGAGTGAAGAATATATAGAGTATATGGCGGAGATAAAGGAAGACGCCTATGAGAAGATGTACGGTACTGACAGCGTATCTACCTCTACTTACAGAAATCTTTCCGCTGAAAAGATACTGCTTCTCAACACACTTTGGGAAGAGCTTAAGTCTGATATAGATATAAGCACCGGTATCTACGTTATCTGCGGAATAATCATCGCAACACTTCTCTCCTTCGGAATATATTTTATCATAAGAAACAAGAGAAGAAATATTTATTGATAAATATCCACCCGCATAGCGGGACTAAAACCAAGCCTCCCTTGTGTAAAGGGAGGTGGCACGGCTTGCCGTGACGGAGGGATTGTAAAACGCGATAATCTACACAAAACAATCCCTCGGTCATCGGGACATTAGCTTCGCAATGTCCTGCTGACAGCTCCCTTTACACAAGGGAGCCGTAATTACACCGTTCGCCTTGGTTATAGCGG
>JAFQUL010000104.1 GCA_017408535.1 Clostridia bacterium | reverse complement strand
CAATTATAATGACAGCCATCTTCTTTTTGAAATTGCAGAAAGATGCAACAAAATCAATGATACAGAAACTGCATTGAAATTATATCAGCAGTCCTATGAAGTTGCTTCTTCTCCTAAGGAAATGGATCCTCTGTATGCACAGGCGTTTTTATATACCAACATTGGTATGAAGGAAAAGGCGATTCAAATGTGGGAGAATATTATAAAAGCTCTTGCCGATGACTATGGTATAAAAGACAGTGAGTGTGTAGATTGGGCAAAAAGAGAAATCGAAAATTTAAGGTAGTATGGCTTTGTTGTCTTAAACTAAGTCACTGCTTGTCAAGAAAAAAGGACGAAGAATTTAACAATTCCTCGTCCTTTTTTCTTGACAAAAAATTTGCGATACGTATAATAAAAATGAAAATACATAACGGAGGTTAGTCTTATGATCCCTATCGGCGGTCTTGCCGTAAAAACAGAGCTGTTTATTTTGATATGCTCGCTTTTCGTTATGCTGATCCAACTGATTCTTTGCTTTAAGGTAAGGAATCGCTATCTCCGTCTGATTCCGGCGGTGCTTTCCTTTGCTTCTGCTGCGACTCTCAGCGTTATGGCTGTATCGTCAGAGGGGTGGGACGGCTTTGGATATATGGTCCTTGCTATCTTCTGCGGCTGTTTTTTACTGGCCGCCGGTATCGGCTGGATGGTATGGGCTGTCGCCGGAAAGATCAAAAAGAAAAAAGGTAAATGAACGAGGGGCTGTCACAGTAAAAATGTGACAGCCCCGTTATTTTACTATAGCCTTTATCTGACCTTGACCCAGACCTGCATATCGCTTCGTCCCCTGTTGGCAAATCCGAAATAAGGAATGAACTTCAGCCGGGTCTCTTTGTAATTACTGCTGCTGTATCTGCTGTAAAGACCTTGGTTGATCTTTTTGTAGCCGTCTGCCGTGATCACCCTGGTACCGAAATATTCGTCATATTCCGTATTCGCCTTGAGACGGCCGTCAAGATAAAGCTGAGACAGCTTCTCGCCGTGGTCAACACCCTCAATACAGTAAACGACGGGACCGTAGGTCAATGCCGCCTTACCCGCACAGTCAAGGACCAGTGAGTTTGCCTCAAGCAAAACGGGGGTCATATTAAGATTAACCGTTATCTCGCCGTCGGTATCGGTAATTACGGCGTAGCCCTTTTCTGTGGTATAGGTCTTATTACACTCAAATTTGTCACACCACTCGGGGATTCTGACACGCAGCTCTTTCACGTCGGCTTTGATATTAACAACAGAGCCGGATGGGAAGTCGGTGGTAATGCTGATGCGGTCGGTCTTACTGCTGATAAATTGATTAACGTAATAGCAGTCCCCCTCACGTCCGTAGATATTACTGCCCATAGTCGCTATAAATCGAAGTACGTTGGGAGGACAGCAGGAGCAGCTGAATACTTCAACACGGTCTTCTCCGGGGAACCAGTCCTCCCCGGATGAATTGCCGTCTTTTATTCGGTTATCAAGATCTATTGAGAGGGGATTTGTGTAGAAGAAGCTCTTGCCGTCAAGGGAAATACCGGAGAGAGCACCGTTATAAATTTGCTTTTCGATCATATCGGCATATTTTGAGTCGCCTGTAAGCTCCAGCATTCTCTGGCAGAAAAATACCATTGCGATAGATGCACAGGTCTCGGCGTATGCCGTTTCACCCGGCAGAAAATAATCAAGGGAGAAGGCCTCATCTACGTGGGTCTGCCCGAGACCTCCGGTGACATACATATGCTTTTCCGTTATGTTTTCAAAAAGCTTTTCACAGGCATAGAGTAGCTTTTCATCTCCGGTCTCAATTGCCACATCTGCCATAGCGGTGTAAAGATATCCTGCCCTTACAGCGTGACCTACCGGGGTAAACTGCTCACGTACCGGGAGATGCGACTGGTTATAGGGCGAGGGGGCTTCGCCGTTATTATTTCCGCGATTGTCTATAAAGAAGATTGCAAGCTCGAGATGCTTTCTATTTCCCGTGACACGGTAAAGCTTCATAAGTGCAAGCTCTATCTCCTCATGGCCCGGGGTGGTAAAGCCGGCGCTGTTATTCACACAGAAGATATCGTATACAAGATCCACGTATTTTTCCATCAGACGGAGAAATCTGTCTCTGCCGGTAACCAGGCAATACTCTACCGCCGCCTCGATAAAATGACCGAGGCAGTAAAGCTCATGGTCGCTTCTTACGGTAAAGCGTTGATCCTTCTTGAAAAGGATATAGAAAATATTGAAATAGCCGTCAGGCAGCTGATTTTCTTCTACTCTGTCGATAAGCCACTCAATTTTTTCCTCAAGCTCAGGGTTATCCTCTTTGCTTAAGATCGCCGCAGCTCCCTCCATCCATTTTGCCACGTCCGAGTCCCAGAAAATATGTGGCTTGTCAGGGTTGCCTTCCTTCCAGTTTACATTAAAAGCATCTATTCTTCCGGTATCGTAAAACCGGTCGTAAACTGCACCTGCGGTAACGGTCCGGTTTATATCCTGCCTGTTTTTCCAAAATCCGCCGTTTATATCAACGTCACGGTAACTTATACTTTTCATTGAACTTCTCCGATCCTGTAACTCTTACATGTCTTATCATACAACCTACCGAATCAATTATACAGATTATTCCGGCAGATTACAATAAGCTTGGCAGAAGAAATAAAAAATGATAAAAAAGAAGCCCTTTAGATACAAGGACTTCTGTTTTTTATCTGTATCCCATAAGGAGAGCGGCACCGGTGAGAACGGCTAAAAAGAGGAGATTCATACCGGTGAAGATCAGCATATATTTGCCGGCTCCGTGGGGATTTTCTTTAGTATACTCTCTGAAGGTAATCAGGCTGGCAAGAGAAGCGATAAGAGTTCCCGTACCGCCGATATTTACGCCTATAAGAAGTGCGGAATAATTGTCGGTGAAGCGGGAGAGGAGAATTGCAGAGGGTACGTTGCTGATAACCTGGCAGGAAAGGATGGAGAAGACCATCGTTCCTTTTTCAAGAAGATAGGAGAACAGCATCTCCACCGCACCGATGCGGGACATATTTCCGGCAAAGATAAAGAACATCACGAAGGTGATGAGCAGGGGATAGTCCACTTTAGCGAGAGCGTCTCTGTCAAGGATAAGAAATGCCGCCACCATGACCGCAGCCGCAGCGTAGTATGGAATCACATTGAAAACCGAGGCTATGGCAAGGAAGAACAGTACCCCGTAGATAACCGTTCTGCCGGTCGGCAGAGAAGAGCTGCTGTTCTCTGACAGAGTCAGCTTTTTGCCGGGCAGAAGTGCGGCGCATACCGTCACCAGAGCTATAGCGATAAGAAAGTGGGGGAGCATTATTCCCATAAACTCAAGGGTGGGAATAGAAAAATTCGAATAGAGGAAAAGGTTCTGAGGATTGCCGAAGGGGGTCAGCATACCGCCGAGGTTAGCGGCAATATTCTGGAGCACGAAAACGTATGCGGTATATTTTCTCTGTCCCGTCTCCTTCATAACGGTGTGGCCGAGAGGCAGGAAGGTGAGCAGTGCCATATCGTTGGCAATAAGCATTGAGCCGATAAAGGTTATGTATACCAGCGCAATAGAGGCCGCCCTGAGATTTCCCGTCAGAGAAACGATCTTCCTTGCAACAAAGGTAAAGAAGCGGATGTTACGAAGAGCACAGATGACCGCCAAAGTTGCAAAAAGGCAGGAAATAGTCTTAAAATCTATATATGAAAGGTATTCCGCATCAGGGGGAACGATAACCGAGGTCACCGCCGCCGCTACGGTGGCTATTACCGCAACGGTATTTCCGAGAATGAACTCGCGTATTGCCCGAATAAGCTCTGACAGCTTGCGGCGGAGAGAATGGGTACCGCTCGCACCGGGTAAATGCCGGGCTATATTCATTTTTTCTCCACCTACCTTTCGTAAAAAGACAAAATGCGCAACGAAAATATAATAGCACAACCGGAAGAAAAAAACAATTATTCTTTTGGAGAATCGGGACAAAAGTAAAAGGGATTTTTAGGTAAAAAAGCACAAAAAAGAGGCTGTCGCATTTATACTGCAACAGCCCGTTTCTGTAGAATCTTATTTCTTTTTCTTTATCAGTGTTATTATGCCTACGATAGCGGAGACAAGAGTCAGAATTATGTAAGCTATCAGTGCGGCAAAGCACACCATCCACTCACCGAGATAGGTAAAACCGGGCATCATCCCGTTGCCGGGCAGACTGTCAAACACTGCGATGAGAACTGCGGAAACTATTATTTCTACGGCAAGGGAGATGAAAAGGAAAGGCCATCTTTTGCTCTTTTTCGGAGCGGTAATAAGAAGGATAAGAGAAAGCACAAAGGCCGCCGTAAAGAGAAGCATTAAAATAATATCCATAAAAACCTCCTAAAAAAATTAATCGCAAAAAACTGTAACGCTGTATTTTTCCGCCATCATAGCCGGATGGTATGAGAGCTTCGCCGTTCTGAGACCGGGAATGCCTGCGTCATCCTCGCGGTTGATATATTTTATCCCGTTTTCCCGGTTGTGGGCGGCAAATTCTCTGACGGTGAGCTGATATGCGCCCCGAATGGAGGAATCCGCTCTTTCGATGTGTACACAGAGGGTGTCTCCTACTACGTCACCTACCGCCGCACCGATAATACGGCCGTCACAGTATACCGCACCGCCAATGAAGCCGTAGAGCTCCCAGCTTTCAAACACTTCCCGACAGACAGCATCCTCTGCCGCCGCCAGGCGGCTGTAATAATCCCCGTCCTGAGAGGAGGCACGGGAGGTACTCTCAAAGAAATCCTTTACCTCGGCACAGTTAGCTGCCGTTATAGGCTTATATTCAAAGGTATTGCTTTTCAGAAACGCATTGATGTGGTTTCTCTGTCCTGCATACGGCCGCCCGGAGAGGGTGGACAGGTCTTCTGACAGGTAGATATAGTCCCAGGTGTCACGGTCTGCCTCGGCCGATGTGCGGTAACTGTCAAAAAACGGCAGAAGATCTGGGGAGACACCGATAAAAAGGGTGTCGAGCCCCTCTTTTTTCCTCTCTTCGATCAGTGCGGCGGCAACAGCCCCGGTGTTTTCACCGATCGGAAAGTAGAAGCCCCGCCCGCCTTTCGTTTCTGCGGACAGCACAAAGCAATCCTTTTCAAAATAATATTCGTTTTTGAAGAAATCTCTCCACATGACCGTACCCGCAACAGTAAGATCGGCGATCCTCTCATAGTTATAACGGGAGAAAAAATCCCTGAGAGTGGGGATAAGAGACAGCCCGGGACACTTAAATTCCATATAACCTCTTTTTAACACGGGAATTTTTACATAATTATCATATAATGTTCAGAATACTGTATTATAATACCACTACATAAGTATTTTGTACAGAGGGTATTATTAAATTATCGGTAAATTTTTTTAGCTAAAAAATAATCAGCGCCGCACTTGGCGGCGGAACGGAGGATATTATGCCATACCCATTTTACTACGGCTTCGGATATATGGATGCCGCATATATAGCGGTGATAATTGCCGCAATTTTTTCTCTTGCCATGTCGGTGAGAGTAAACAGCACCTTTAAGAAATATTCTGCAGTCGTTCTCCCATCGAGGATGACGGGAGCGGATGCCGCAAGACGGGTCCTTGATGCACACGGGCTCAGCAATGTGCGTATAGAACGGGTGTCGGGTGATCTTACCGACCATTTTGATCCAAGGTCTAACGTCATTCGCCTGTCAGACTCTGTATACGGGGCATCAACGGCCGCCGCAGTAGGCGTCGCTGCCCACGAGGCGGGACATGCGGTACAGCACGCCCGTCACTATTTTCCCCTTAAGATAAGAAACGCAATGGTTCCTATAACCAATATCGGCTCCCGTCTGTCAACACCCCTTATCCTTCTCGGTATCGTTTTCTCCTCGATGGGTGCTCATTTTATCGGTATCGCCTATCTCGGTATAGCTCTGTTTTCCCTGAGCGTTCTTTTCCAGCTGCTTACCCTGCCTACCGAGTTTAACGCCAGCAGACGTGCCATCACGTCGCTCAGAGAGTGCGGTATTCTTTCGGGTGAGGAGCTTACCGCATCAAAGAAGGTGCTTTCCGCCGCAGCTATGACCTATGTTGCCGCTACCGCCGTGGCCATAACCCAGTTTTTGCGTCTCCTTTCCATTGTGTCAAGAAGAGACAGAAGATAAAACACGGAAAAGCATAAACCCCGGCTAAGAAAAAGAAGTGATAAAAAAATAACCCACGTAGAAAAACGTGGGTGTCCGTAAAACAGTTTCCGTCCCGGCTGATAGTTCTGCCGGGACGGTCTTTGTATCTGTTGCCGCCGCATGATAAAATAACTCATATAGACCGATAAATAAGAATTTGCGAAGGAGAATTTTGCCGTGTATAGAGAGCTTGTTGGAAAGCTAATAGAAGGGCACAATTGGGCTAAGTTACAAGAACCTTGCCCGGAAAAACAAATTAAGAAGGCTGAGAGATATGTTGGCTTTACCTTTCCAGAAGAATTGAAAGCCTTATTGCGAGAAACGGATGGAGACCATTGGTTCTTGCTTTCAGCGGAGGAAATTGTCGCACAGGTAAAGAGAAACAGAGAGATTCTCGCAGAATATCTTGAACCGGACGAATTTGAAGAAAAAGTAAATCGCTTTATATATTTTGCATCAAATGGCTGCGGTGATTATTACTGCTATCGTATTCTTCCAAATGGCGAAACGGATACATCTGCAATATATATTTGGGAACATGAGCTTTTTGAAACTCGTGAGGTAGCTAAAGATATTTTTGATTTGATAATCAAGTATTACAATAACGAGCTGTAATACTGTTAAATTCCAATATGTCGAACAGATAAAGGGTACACTTCTGTACGCTGTTCGGTGTAGTGCGTAGTGTGCGGTTCTGCGTTGCGCTCAAGCCTCACTCATCAGAGGGGGGTGGATGCTACTGTATCGAAACAATAAACAAAAATCCTCTCTATGAACAATTTCATAGAGAGGATTAACTGTTTTACGGACATTCGGCAAAAACGGGGATCTTTATTAAGCAAATATTCCTGAAAAATGCGCTACAAGAAGGAGTACCAGAGCGGTAAGAACAACGAGCTTTCTCTTGTTGATACGTCCGAAGCCCTTTTTCTCCTCTTTTTTCGGCTCAAGGTCAATGACCGCATCTCTCAGCTGACTGCAGACGGCCTCAGGATCACCGCTCCTCATAGTGAAGCCCTCAGGGAGAGCGATGGGGGAGCCGATCCGTACCTCAGTGCCGAAGAATATCCGTGCAGGCCCGTGCCATACCGGAACGATCTTTGCGCCGGTCTTTGTGGCAAGAAAAAGAACACCGTTCTGGAAAACGTCTATCTCACCGTCACGGCTTGTGTGGCCCTCGGGGAAGATAAGGAAGTTGTATTTACTGTCCTTTATGGCGGAGATACTCATCTTCAGCCAGGTGGTATCAACGCCCTTTCTTTTTACCGGGATACAGCGGCTGTATTCAAAAATAGGCTTCAGCAGAGGAAGATCAAACCACTCTTTAGCCATAAGGGTAGAGGGTCTGCCCATCTTCCACATTCCGGTCACGATGATAAGACCGTCAAGAAGCCCGGTGTGATTGGATGCAAAGATGACCGGCTCGTCGGGAAGCTCGCCGCATAAAAAATTGAGTCGGGGGCGGTAAAAGAGCCATATATAAAATCTCAGCAAAGATCCGGCAACTGTGCCGTACAGTCTCTTAAGCCACATAAAAATTTCCTTTCAGCGTATACTACCTTATATTATACCAAAACATAAAGGAGAATTCAAGTATTAATAAAATCCTTATAACAATATTGACTTTTTTCTTTCGATGTGGTATACTTATCAAAAGCAAGTAGTTTTCAAAACTAAATGAGGTAATCCAATGGACAAAAACATCACGAAACCAAAGCCGTTATATACCTTAGGCGAGGAGATATCCAACGCCATAACCCACGGAGTAGGGGCAGGTCTGTCTGTTGCCGGTACGGTACTTCTTATAATACGCGCCGCCATACTGTCAGACGCAATGGCAGTGGTGGCATCTGCAATATACGGCGGCTCACTTATCCTTTTATATATGATGTCCACTATGTATCACAGCCTTACCAATAAGACCGCAAAAAACGTGTTCAGAATATTCGATCACTGCACCATTTTTGTCCTTATTGCCGGTACCTATACTCCATATACCCTTGTAACTCTTCGCGGCTGGATAGGCTGGAGCATTTTCGGCACTCTTTGGGGGCTTACCGCACTGGGAATAGTGTTTAACTCCATCAGCATCGAAAAGGCAAAGAAGTTTTCTCTCGTAGCCTATATAATAATGGGCTGGTGTATTCTTATTGCGCTTAAGCCTACCGTTCAGGGACTTGGCTTTTACGGAATGCTGTTCGTGCTTCTCGGCGGTATATTCTACACCGTGGGGATCATTTTCTACAAGATGAAGAAGGTGCGCTATATGCACTCGGTATGGCATCTCTTCGTGCTTGC
This sequence comes from Clostridia bacterium, assembly GCA_017408535.1. GTDB lineage: Bacteria > Bacillota > Clostridia > Oscillospirales > CAG-272 > RGIG2161. The sequence continues at coordinate 431 of JAFQUL010000104.1, read as the reverse complement.
CGGCAGCATTTTTCAGTATTTTTCGATATTTTTCTGGGTAATAAAGTAAGATCCTGTCGAGAGAAAATCCGCCCCGTCTGAAATTAATTGGCAAATAACTATTGACAAGGCGGGGCGGATATGATATAATAACAACTGTCCAAAAGACAAGTTCGGATACCGGATTTACGTATAGATGCCGGAATGGCGGAATTGGCAGACGCCCGGGACTTAAAATCCCGTGATATGTAAATATCGTACCGGTTCAAGCCCGGTTTCCGGCACCAATTTTTTTATAATTATATATCGCGGGGTGGAGCAGTCCGGTAGCTCGTTGGGCTCATAACCCAAAGGTCGTGTGGTTCAAATCCCGCCCCCGCAACCAAGTACCGGTGCCAAAAAAGATGCACCGGAGAAAACCCGAGGTTTCCTCGGGTTTTCTTTATTTTTCT
>JAFQUL010000103.1 GCA_017408535.1 Clostridia bacterium | reverse complement strand
GAAAGGAGAAATTTTCGTAAATTACGAAGTAATTTGATGCGGACGTTTGATGTTTTTGGGCATTTCAATGCCCAAAATGGCGGTTTTCAGACCGCCAAATCAAACTCCACGGCTGTTGCATTGTAAATGCAACAGCCTCTTCTTGACAAACACTGCTTTAATATTTATTTGTAAGCTTTATCTTAGTGCTTGAAGTGGCGCTTGCCGGTGAATACCATCGCAATGCCGTACTTGTTGCAGGCATCAATGGATTCCTGGTCACGGATAGAGCCGCCGGGCTGAACGATAGCGGTGATGCCTGCAGCCGCTGCACTCTCAACGCAGTCGCTGAAGGGGAAGAAGGCATCAGAGCCGAGAACGGAGCCCTTTGATCTCTCACCTGCGTACTTGATAGCGATATCAAGTGCGGTTACACGGTTGGTCTGGCCGGGGCCGATACCGATGGTAGCGCCGCCCTTAACGAGAACGATACCGTTCGACTTGGTGTGCTTGACCGCACGCATAGCAAACTTCATATCGGCAAGCTCCTCTTCGGTGGGCTTGCGCTCGGTAACGCAGGTAACGTCTGCGTCATCGTAAAGCTCTACGTTAAGCTCCTGAACGAGAAGACCGCCTGCGACCTTCTTCATATCAAGCATATCTGCACGGTTCTTCTTTGCGATCTCAGGGAGACGGAGGAGGCGGAGGTTCTTCTTTGCGGTAAGGATCTCAAGAGCCTCGGGAGAGAACTCGGGAGCGATGATGATCTCAAGGAACAGCTTAGCCATCTCCTCTGCGGTCTTGCCGTCAAGAGGACGGTTAACTGCAACGATACCGCCGAAGATAGACACGGGGTCAGACTCGTAAGCCTTCATATATGCGTCGTAAAGGTTATCAGCTACGCCGATACCGCAGGGATTTGCGTGCTTGACTGCAACTGCACAGGGCTCACAGAACTCCTTAAGAGCGTCAAGAGCACCGTTTGCATCGTTAATATTATTGTAGGACAGCTCCTTACCGTGAAGCTGCTCTGCTGCTGCAAGAGTACCCTCAAAGCCACGGCCTACCTCACGGTAGAATGCAGCCTTCTGGTGGGGGTTCTCGCCGTATCTCATAGACTGAGCCTTCTCGTAGGTGAGGGTCAGCTTCTCGGGGAAGATGTCAGATCCGGTCTCACGGCGGAGATAGGATGCAATAAGAGCATCGTATGCGCTGGTATGCTCAAATACCTTGTACGCAAGCTTGAGCTTGGTGTCAAGGGAAACACCGCCCTCACGGAGCTCTGCGATAACGGTATCATAGTCAGCGGGGTCAACGATAACCGCAACGTCCTGGTAGTTCTTGGATGCGGCACGAAGAAGAGTAGGACCGCCGATATCGATGTTCTCGATAGCCTCCTCGCGGGTAACTCCGTCCTTCATGATAGTCTGCTTGAAGGGATAGAGGTTGATAGCGACAACGTCGATGGTCTCAACACCCAGCTTCTCAAGCTGAGCCATATGCTCGGGGTTAGAACGCATAGCCAGAACGCCTGCGTGAATGTTGGGGTGAAGGGTCTTTACTCTTCCGTCAAGACACTCGGGAAATCCGGTGATGTCGGAAACACCGATTACGGGAATGCCCGCATCGGAGATCACCTTTGCGGTACCGCCGGTGGAGATGATCTCAAAGCCAAGCTCGTCAAGAGCCTTGGCAAACTCTACCACACCGGTCTTGTCTGTAAGACTGATTATAGCTCTCTTTGCCATTTTATGTATATCCTTTCGTTATTTTATTCTTTCTGTCAGGGGAGGATGATTACCTTGCCATCCTCTATCTTAAGCTTGTCACGGCAGAAAAGATCCACCGCACGGGGGAGAATATGCCACTCTGCCTCTTCCATAACTCTTCTCTGGAGAGTCTCGGGGGTGTCTCCCTCCTTGACCTCAACAGCCTTCTGAAGAATTATCGGACCGCCGTCGCAGATCTCGTTGACGAAATGAACGGTGGCGCCGGTAAGCTTCACGCCGCGGGCAAGCGCCGCCTCGTGAACGTGGAGACCGTACATACCCACACCGCAAAAGGAAGGGATGAGGGAGGGATGAACGTTCATCATCCTGCCGCCGAACTCACGCATTATCTGCTCGTCAAGTATAGTCATAAAGCCGGCATACACCACAAGATCGGCACCAAGCTCCTCCAGAGTGGCGATCACAGCGGCAGTGTATGAAGCTACGTCGGGGTACTCGGACCTCGGCAGAACTCTTGTGGGAATACCTGCGTTTTTTGCCCGTTCAAGAGCGTATACACCGTCCTTTGATGCGATAACACCGCAAAAACGGCCGTTTCTGATCTCACCTCTTGCGGCGGCGTCTATCATAGCCTGAAGATTGGTCCCTCCGCCTGAGACGAGTACTGCAATATTTTTCATATTTTCTTTTTCCCGCTTATTATTTATCGAACTTACGTCCGGTGATCATCTCATAAGCCTCTACGTACTTGGCACGGGTAGCGGCAACTACCTCTGCGGGAAGCTCGGGTGCGGGAGAAACACCTCTGTGGCCGTTGGCGGTAAGCCAGTCACGGAGGAACTGCTTGTCATAGCTTGCCTGAGAACGTCCGCTCTCATACTCTGCGGCAGGCCAGAAGCGGCTGGAGTCGGGGGTAAGCACCTCGTCGCCGAGAACAAGCTCGCCGTTCTCGTCAAGACCGAACTCAAGCTTGGTGTCTGCAATGATGATGCCGCGCTTTGCCGCATACTCGGCACAGAGAGAATAAACCTCGATGGTCTTATCTCTTACCTTGGTAGCAAGCTCACTTCCCAGCTCGTTTGCCATATAGTCGTAGCTTACGTTTATATCGTGTCCCTCAGCAGCCTTGGTGGAGGGAGTGAAGATGGGCTCGTCGAATTTGTCGCTTTCCTTCATACCTGCTCTTACCGGCATATCGCAAACGGTGCCGTTCTTCTGATAGCTCTCCCATGCGGAGCCGGATATGTAACCGCGGACGATGCACTCAAAGGGGAGCATCTTCAGCTTCTTAACAAGCATGGATCGGCCGATGAGATCCTTGTTACCCTTAAATGATCCGGGATACTTGTCTACGTCAGAGGTGATAAGATGGTTCTTTACGGTAGACTCGGTAAGGGAGAACCAGAACTCGGAAAGAGAGTTGAGAATGATGCCCTTGTCGGGAATGAGGGTGGGCATGATAACGTCGTATGCGGAGATTCGGTCTGAGGTCACGATAAGGAGAGAATCGTCGGATGCCTCGTAAATGGCTCTGACTTTACCTTCAAAAAGCTTTTCGTTCATCTTGTGTTGTCCTTTCACGTATATATATCTTGGTTAACCTGTTACTTTTTTATTTCTTAAGCTCGGCCATAAGGGCGGCATCCTTCTTTGCGACGCCGTCAGCCATATCCTTCTTCATCTTGTGAAGAGCCTCGGTAAGAGAGTCATCTGAGAGAGCAAGGATCTGCGCTGCAAGGATAGCGGCATTTGCCGCACCGTCAACCGCAACGGTGGCAACCGGGATACCGGAGGGCATCTGCACGGTGGAAAGAAGAGAATCAAGTCCGTCAAGAGTAGAGGACTTCATAGGCACGCCGATAACGGGAAGCACAGTACCTGCGGCGAGAACACCCGCAAGGTGAGCAGCCTTACCTGCGGCGGCTATTATAACGCCAAAACCGTTCTTCTCGGCATTAACGGAAAAATCGTGGGAAAGCTCGGGGGTTCTGTGGGCGCTCATGATGTGAGCCTCGTAGGGAATGCCGAAGCTGTCAAGCTTTTCAATGCAGCCGCGCATTACCGGCAGATCACTGTCACTGCCCATTATGATAGCAACTTTTTTCATAACAAACTCCTTGTATGTCTTTAATGTGAAATATTAAAACGTATGGAATATCGGGTAGCCGTCTTTATTTCCGCCCGGTACTGTAAAAAAGCCGCAGCATGGCACGTCCCATAAGGAAGAACACACCGTATGACAGAAAAAACACAAGCACCGCCAGCCACTCCGGCAGACCCGAGAAAACCGTGACCGTGCCTGCCGCCGCCGAGGGCAGAAGCCACAGATATGAAAACGAGGGGCGGATGATCTCCGCAAGAATGGCAGAGACAGCGGCAAGGGCAAAGAGATAGGGAATAAAAGCGATCAAGGTCATTCTCCTTTCAGAGAGACCGTCACCTGCCGTTGTTCACCTGATGCTCGTACTCAAGGATCTTATCTATCTTGAGACTGCCCTCTCTGTCGGTAAGCACGAAGGCCAGAGGACGGGAGCTGTCGCTGTCCCTGTCCATAAAGAGAGAGCCATTGTTACGTCTGATCTTGAAGTTGACCACGTAGTAAAAGTAGTTGTCCCCCTTCTTTGTCTCAGAGGACTGGAACTTTACACGGATATCGTAGACCTTCTGCATAGTGAACATTTCAACGGGCTCGTTCAGCTTGTAGTACTTCTCGGTAAACAGACTGTTGTACCCCTCCGCATCACCGCTGATGACGCAGGCGAAATACTCACCGAAGAACTCGGCATCACTGCCGTAGTCAGAATAGTTCTCATCCTCAATAAGATAAGCGACACCGTTTTTCTCAAAGCTGATGTCACGGTTAAGGTCCATATACCCCGGATCCTTGAATATATCCTCTGAATAGTTGGGAGTCGGGAAAAGGTAGCGGGTCTCGGTGTTTTCCTTTTCAAAGAGGCGGAGGAACTTCTCTGTCATAACGTCAACGTCAAGGTCGGCAAGAGCCACCGCATACACCGCCGCAAACACTACCATTACGGCAAAGACGATCAATATTATTTTTTTCTGTTTTTT
>JAFQUL010000102.1 GCA_017408535.1 Clostridia bacterium | reverse complement strand
TAAGGTGACTGAGGGAGAGAAAAACCTTTAATTTAATGCTTTTTTACTCTCTCCCTCCGTCTTTTTGCTTTGCAAAAATCCACCTCCCTCGTCAGAGGGAGGCAAGGTCTTCATATTCCCTAAAAGCTCGACAAATCATTTATATACATATCTAATAAAATAACAAAAACTAAAAATGCGGAAGAAGTTTGAATTTTTTTACTTCTTCCGCACTCTTTTTTATTTATTTAGTTTATTTTATGCGTGTTTAAGGGCATTGAGGTTTTTTACAGCCCATTTTCATACTTGATGTTATTTTGTCCTTTATCGCATAAAATTACGATGTCGATTTTTCTTGCGAGATCAAAGCACAAGGGAGGGAGCGGTGTATACTCTTGCCGCAAGCTCCTGGTTAAGCATATAAAGGCTCTTGGGGTCGGAGCCGAAGAGCTCCATCTTGGTGATAAGATCGTTTGCGTTGGTCTCTTCTTCACCCTGCTCCTTAACGAACCAGTCAAGGAACTGCATGGTACGGAAATCCTTTACCTCGTATGCAGCGGCGTATATATCGTTGATAAGAGAGGTAACGTACTCCTCATGCTCAAGACCTGCCTTAAGCACGTCAAGATGGCAGGAGAAGGTCTTGTCAGGCTTGTCTATTACCTCAAGGGTAACCTTCTGATTCTCGTTCTGAAGGTAGGTATAGAAGAGCATTGCGTGATCTCTCTCCTCCTGAGCCTGTACCATATACCAGTTGGCAAAGCCCTCAAGACCCTTGTCCTCAAAGTAGTTTGAGAACTCAAGATAGAGATATGCGGAATAAAATTCTTTGTTGATCTGAGCGTTAAGAAGCTCTCTTACTTTTTCATTCATCATCTTAGTTTTCCTCCTGAAAAATTTTTTTACCAGCTGAAGCCGGATGAAAGAAGTATTACCTCACTGCCGGAAACAGTGAGAAGTCCACCCTCGATCCTGCCCTCCTTTATTTCTCCATCCTCTGTTTCGAGAATGCATTTGCCGGGCTTTACCGAGGTAATAAAGGGAATATGTCCCGCAAGGATAGCCAAGTCTCCGTCAGCGCCTCTCAGGGACAGGCTCACCGCCTGACCGTCATAAAGATTACCGTCGGGAGATGCTATTACAAGTTTATAGGTGTTCATATATTACACCCTTTTCGCCTTTTCTCTTGCCTCATCCACCGTGCCTACAAACAGGAAGGCTGACTCGGGAAGATCGTCGTGACGTCCCTCAGCGATCTCCTTAAAGCCGCGGATGGTCTCAGAGAGAGGAACGTAGGTGCCGGGAATACCGGTAAATTTCTCTGATACGTGGAAGGGCTGAGACAGGAATCTCTGGATCTTTCTCGCTCTCTGAACAAGGAGCTTATCATCGTCACTGAGCTCGTCCATACCCATTATAGCGATAATATCCATCAGCTCCTGATAGCGTTGGAGTATTCTCTGTACCTCTTTTGCAACCGAGTAGTGCTCTGCACCCAGGATCTCGGGAGAAAGGATACGGCTGGTGGATTCAAGGGGATCAACTGCAGGATAGATACACTGAGATGCGATACCTCTTGAAAGAACGGTGGTTGCGTCAAGATGTGCGAAGGTGGTATCGGGAGCAGGGTCGGTCAGGTCATCCGCAGGCACGTATACCGCCTGGATAGATGTGATAGATCCCTGTCTTGTGGAGGTGATACGCTCTTGGAGAGTACCCATCTCATTAGCAAGAGTAGGCTGATAACCTACCGCTGAGGGCATACGTCCGAGAAGAGCGGAAACCTCAGAGCCGGCCTGAGTAAAGCGGAAAATATTGTCAATAAAGAGAAGCACGTCCTGCTTTTCCCTGTCGCGGAAATATTCCGCCATTGTAAGTCCGGAAAGACCTACTCTCATTCTTGCCCCGGGAGGCTCGTTCATCTGACCGTAAACAAGAGTGGTGTTGCTGAGAACCCCGGACTCCTTCATTTCGTTATAAAGATCGTTACCCTCACGGGTACGCTCGCCGACACCGGTAAATACAGAAAGACCGCCGTGCTCCTTGGCGATGTTATTGATAAGCTCCATAATAAGAACGGTCTTACCAACACCCGCACCGCCGAAAAGACCTATCTTACCGCCCTTGGAATAAGGACAGATAAGGTCGATTACCTTTATACCTGTTTCAAGTATGTCGGTTGAGGTTGACAGCTCCTCGTATTTAGGTGCAGGACGGTGAATGTCCCATTTCTCCTCGGTTTCGGGAGCAGGAAGGTTATCCACCGGATCACCGAGAACGTTAAAAATTCTGCCGAGAGTCTCACGGCCTACCGGAACGCTGATGGGCTTGCCCGTATCAGTAACGGGAGTACCGCGTCTGAGGCCGTCAGTTGAGGCCATGGCTATACATCTGACGGTGTTGTCACCGATGTGCTGGGATACCTCTACCGTCAGAGTTTTCTCACCGTTAGGAATAGTAAGTGCGTTATATATCGCAGGCAGCTCACCGTTCTCAAAGCGAACGTCAACTACCGGTCCCATTACCTGGGAGATAACGCCTATCGTTTTATCTGACATAAATAATTACCTCTGTCTGTTTTCGGATTTTAGTAATATCCCGAGGGAAGGCATCAGCTGCCGCTTCCCGCCACGATTTCAATAAGCTCCTGAGTTATCGCACCCTGTCTTGCTCTGTTATATGCAAGGCTGAGTTCGTCTATCATTATCTGAGCGTTCTTGTCTGCAGCATCCATCGCACAGCGGCGTGCTGCCACTTCACTTGCAAAGCTCTCGCGGACTGCCGCCACAAGAAGTCCCGTAACGTATTCGCTGACCGCATAACCAAGAACCGTCATTTCATCCGGCTCAAATATCATACCGGTACCCTTAACATCATCCTTGCGTTCAAGAGGGAGTACCCACTTGACCTTGGTTTCCTGGGTCATCACCGATACGTATCCGGTATAAAGGATACCCAGACGGTCATACTCGCCGGCGGCAAAGTCATCACAAAGCACCCTAGCCAGCTGAGATGCTTCCTCCGGAGTAAAATGCTCAGCGGAATAAAGCTTACCGTGAAGCTTATCGCAAGCCTTCTTTCCGATAGGAATGACACTTGCATCGGGGTACTCGCGGAGCATTCTGAAAACGTTAGCGTTATAGCCGCCAGCAAGACCTCTGTCACCTGCAATTACCACGAGACGGGTACGTGCGGTGTCACTTTGACGCAGGTACGGACTCTTCTTACATTCATTTGATGCGGCCAGGATATCTACAGCACGGGAAAAGGCCTCTGCATATCTGCGGCTCTTGGCCATAGCCTCGGTTGCACGTCTGATCTTTGATGAGGCAACAAGACCCATTGCACGGGTCAGGTGCATTGTGGAATCGACGCTCTTTATGCGATTACGCAGTTGCTTGGCATCAGAACCCATTTATCCTCACCTCTGCATTTCACTGAGCGCCTTTTTAAGCTCTTCTACGTCTGTATCGTCATAGTAACCTGCCTCGAAGCGTTCAAGAAGACTGTGATACTCCCCTTCAAGCTTCAAAAACAGCGCTTTCTCATACTCCTTGACTTCCTTTACCGGAACGCTGTCAAGATAACCGTTGATTACCGCATAAACAATAGCAACCTGGCATCCCACTCTTACAGGAGCATTTCTCTGCTGCTTGAGCACCTCGACTATTCTCTCACCGAGAGCAAGTCTCGCCTTGGTATCGGCATCAAGATCACTGCCGAACTGTGCAAATGCCTGAAGCTCTCTGTACTGTGAATAGAGGAGCTTAAGCTCACCCGCTACCTTTTTCATAGCCTTGAGCTGAGCGGAACCGCCGACTCGGCTGACAGAGATACCAGGGTTGATAGCAGGCATTATTCCCGCATGGAACAGCTCTGTTTCAAGGAATATCTGACCGTCGGTTATGGAAATAACGTTTGTAGGTATATATGCGGAAACGTCGCCCGCCTGGGTCTCGATTATGGGAAGGGCGGTAATAGAGCCTCCGCCGTACTCGGGTGCAACACAGGCGGCACGCTCAAGAAGACGTGAGTGCAGATAGAATACGTCGCCGGGATATGCCTCACGGCCCGGGGGACGTCTGATAAGGAGGGACAAAGCACGGTATGCTACCGCATGCTTTGAAAGGTCGTCGTAAACTATAAGGACATCCTTGCCCTGCTCTCTGAAATATTCCGCCATTGCACAGCCCGCATAGGGTGCGATATACTGCAGTGACGCACTCTCTGATGCTGATGCGGAAACTATGACGGTGTACTCCATAGCCCCGTTTTTCTCAAGCTCGTTTGCAAGCTGTACTACAGACGTGTTCTTCTGACCTATTGCAACATAGATACAGATAACACCCGTCTTTTTCTGATTAATTATAGTATCTACCGCGATCTCGGTCTTACCGGTCTGTCTGTCGCCGATAATAAGCTCTCGCTGACCGCGGCCGATGGGGATCATGCTGTCTATTGCCTTGATACCGGTCTGAAGGGGGACAGATACGCTCTGTCTCTCAATAATACCGGGAGCCTCTGACTCGATAGGGCGTGTGTCCTTTGACTCAACGGGACCCTTGCCGTCTATCGGCTCACCGAGAGCATTTACAACTCTTCCCAGCATTCCCTCTCCCACCGGAACGGAAAGCACTCTGCCGGTACGGCGTACGACCGTACCCTCTCTTACGTCGTTACGGTTTGAAAGAAGAGCTACAGACACTGTCTCATCCTCAAGGTTCTGTGTAAGACCGAAGCTGCCGTCCTCAAACTCAAGAAGTTCGCCGGCCATACATTCTCTCAGGCCGTAGACACGTGCGATACCGTCACCTACAAGGATAACGGTACCGGTCTCCTTCATCTCTATCTTGGCTCTGTAATTTTTTATCTGTTCTTTTATTACGTTACTGATCTCTTCGGTTCTGCCGTTCATTTACTGATCACTTCCTTTACTTCCTGAAGACGTCTCCTGATACTGCCGTCTATGACCTTACCGTCCATCTCGATGACGACTCCTCCGATAAGGGCAGAGTCAGTCTCGCTTATGACGGTCACGCTGTGTCTGCTCTGCGCCTCAAGATTTTCCTTGATGCGCTTAAGCTGATCCTCTGTCAGCGGAACGGCACTTACCACACGTGCGGTGGATATCATGTGAGATGCATCAAGGAGGGTCCTGTATTCACCGACACAGTCCTCATAGCCCCTAATATGTCCCCTCTCGCAGAGCAGACATATAAAGGACAGCACGTCCTCCTCTATTTTACCTTCGAATGCGGCACAGAATAACCCTGCTCTCTCCTTGCCGGAAATACCGGGAGAGGAGAGCAGATCGATATACTCGGGCTCATTTCTGAAATGACCGAGCACCGTGTCAAGAGACTCGGCATAGCTGTCAGTCTTTCCCTTCTCCATACCCAGAGAAAAGAGCGCCTCTGCGTACTCCTTAGTCAGTTCAGTCATTGCTGTCACCCATATTACTGATAAATGCCTCTATCAGCTCTCTGTGATCCTTTTCATCTATCTCGCGCTCAAGCATTTTTTCGGTGAGAACGGTAGATACCACAACGATCTCCTGCTTGATATCGTCCTGAGCCTTTTTGTACTCAAGATCAGCCTCTGCCTCAGCACGGCGAATAATATCTCGCGCCTTGTCCTTGGCATCACCGATGATGCGGTCGCTGTTTTCATTTGCCTTGTCATTTGCAGTCTTAATGATAGATTGCGCCTCTGCCTCGGCAGTCTTTATCTTCTCTCTCCACGCATCACGGTCAGCCGTAGCAGACCTCTCTGCCTCAGCCGCCGCCGCATAACCGGAATCTATCTCGGCCTGTCTTTCGGCAAGCACCTTTTTTACCGGCTTATAGAGAAACTTCTTAAGGATAAAAAACAAGATCACAAGATTGGCAAGGGAAAGCAGGATCTGCCAGAGATTGACAGATATAACTTCCAATGTTTGCATATTTTTCTCCTGTTATCTATCAGCCGATAGTCTTCATAAGAACGTTAACAAGAAGGCCGGGTGCAACGAAGATAAGAAGTATTGCGATAACCAGTGCGTAAAGACCGGTGGTCTCGGCGATCGCACAACCCATAAGCATGGTAGTGGTAACATCACCCTTACACTCAGGCTGACGGCCTATAGCCTCACAGGCCTTTGCAACTGCGTTACCCTCACCGATACCGGGGCCTATACCCGCGATCATAGCAAGTCCCGCACCGAGAGCGCAGCATCCGAGAATAATACCTATAGCAAGTTCCAACATTTTTTCTTTCCTCCTGATTTTAAGCTGTTTTTTTATTTATTCTTTTTTTATTTTTTCGTTTCAGATACTCATCGCGGGGATAACCGGATGAGATATAAAGCATAGCCAGCATAGCGAATATATATGCCTGCAGGCAACCGCTGAACAGATCAAAGTATACCGACAGGACTGCGGGAATACCTATACGTATCAGCGATAATTCCGAGATCGGTGAGGGCAGCCACCCCATGATTATTCCCCAGAGTCCGTCAAGACCCGTGGCAACAAGCACCGATATTACCGCACCGGAAAGCACGTTACCGTAATGACGGAATGCCATTGAAATGGGGGTTGCCACCTCGCTTATAATATTAAGAGGGGCAAGCAGGGGGACAGGATCGCCGAAGCTCTTAAGGTAGTGTACCGGTCCGCACTTGAACTTGTAGTAAGTGATAAGCACAAACACCGCCACCGCCCATCCCGCCGTGACGTTTATGTCAGAGGTAGGGGGATAGAGACCGAAAAGGCTGAGCAGACTGGACAGGGCCGACAAACCGATTATTGACGCAATAAGCGGCGGAAAACCGGAAAAATCATCGCCCATATTCGAGAGAGTAAGCTTTTCGCTCTTTTCAACCAGCCACTCTGCAAGGTGTTGTCGTCGGGTAGGATGTCTGACGCTGAGCCCGTGGGTAAGATAAAGGCAGAGTCCAAGCAGGGATACTATTACAATCCACGAGTTTATCTGAGACTCGGTAATAACAAGAGGCTGGACCGGCATATCGACCGAGAAGAAAATTCTCGCACCGGTAATCGTTATTCCTTCCGAAATAGGAGTAGTTAGCACCTTAAGCACTATACCGAATACGATCGGCAATATTGCCGTCGCCAGAAACACACCGTCAAGAAACACAAAGCCGGGTCTTCTTTTATTCATTTGTTCCACCTCCCACTCTGAATTTATCAACAACAGGTCTGAGCAGGATAGCTATGCGCGGGAAGAAAAGAGTTACTATTACCGCCACTGTATTGAAGCAGGGTAAGAGTACACCTACGGCGGCCGCCGCAAAAAGCATCACAGTACGTAATGACTGAGACATTTTCATAAGGCTTGCCGCTCCCTTTTCATCCTTTTCCACTGCGTGCTGAACGGTGATCCCCATAAGGAAAAAGTTCAGTACAGCCACAAAAGCGGAGAAAAGATTACCGCACAGCACCGTCAGATCCCATTTGCCGAGGATGAGAAACACAGCCTCGGTAATTACACTGAAAATAACGGTGAATACCGCTATATACAGTGTCTCTTTTTTTACTGTTTCGTTTATTTTTTTCATATTCTCCCTTTACTCCGGGGCAAAAATCACTTTGAAGAATTATTGTTTTATTATAACTATATATTATACACAAATTAGGTGGATTTGTCAAGAAATTCTATTTCTACCGTGCGTTTTTTGCTCCGGGCGGTACTGTATACGCTAACTTGACAGAGCCTACATATATATGATATAATTCTCCCGGATATATTCTGAATTATAAAAGAACTCGGAGCCTTCAAAAAGTTATGAAACGACACGAGACGAAAATAATATATTCTCTTATATCGACCGTTCTGCTTGCGGTTATTTTGTGCTTTGTCCCCGCCGCTATTGCCGCTGAAGGGGCGGAAGAACAAGCAAGCAGCTTTAAGACCGCCGAAAGCTATCTGCCTGACGACGGTGCATACCGGATAAAAAACCTTGCCACCGGTTCCTTTGTTACTATAGCCAGCTTTGAGGATGAGGGAGAGATTGCCGCACTCACCGAAGAAGCTGAAAACTCCGTTGTATTTCTTCTCACACGTCAGGCTGATTATTCATATATTATAACCGCTGACGGCGGTAATGAGCACCTTGCCGTTTCGAGGGAGAAAGAAACACCCCTTATCTCGCTTACCGAAACAGACGGATTATCCTCAAGATTTTCTCTTATGCGTCTTGATGACGGCAGCTTTTTCATATCTCCTCTTTCCTCAGATAACAGCAATCTGGTGCTGTGTGAGGACAGTGAGGGACAGCTTGCCCTTTCCTCCTTTATGGGCGACGTCACACAATGCTGGGTACTTGAAAAGCTCCCGGTAACCTCGGTCGCAATGGAGCGCGAAACCCTCAGCCTTACCATAGGCAGAAGTGCCACGCTGTCAGTAGTCACCTATCCCGCTGTGCCTGAGGAAGCTATAGTTTTTTCCTCAAGTGATGAATCTGTTGCGGTAGTTAATGATGATGGACTCGTTACCGCTGTTACAAACGGCACTACCGTAATAACGGCAACTGTCGGTTCTCTTTCTTCTGACTGTACCGTAACTGTATCAAAGATATCTGCATCCGCATTTTTCAGTCAGCACAACACCACCGGCGGTGGTGGCTGGGACGGCTCTTCTCTTCAGAATATGCGATTTGCAGGTAAGCGGTTTGCACGTGACGGCTTCAATTCCAACACCGACTGGATGGATGAAGGATGTCTGAACTGCTGTTTCGCAATGATACTTAAAAACCTCGGTGCCACTCTGGATGAAGGGTATGATTTCCGCACCGGTGATACAGGCGACCTTGCTCCCGATCCCTATACCGTTGCTCTTGCTAACTCCGGTAACTACGGTCCTACCGACGGCAGTGCGAGACTGTACGGCAATCCTGTAGCAATGGACGTTCCCCGTATGATAGCCAGATTTTCTGCAGGCGGCTCTCCTCTGACGGTAACCCACCAGAGCGGCGGCAATCAGAAGAAGATCAAAGAGGCACTGGACAAGCATCCTGAGGGGGTTATAGTCGAGTTTTACATATCTGAGGAGTACAGACATTTCATTCTTTTTACCGAATGCGTAAATCCCGAGGATACTCCGACAAATTATAAGTTCATCGTTTGTGATCCCTCTGCCTTTGACAGAGAAAACGGAGATCACGTGCTGTTTACAGACAGCACCTCGTATAATACCATCGGTTACAGATACCGCAATATAAGAAGCATCAAAACGGTAAGCATACTGACAGAATACGACTACGTAGGCAGTCTCAGAGGAGACCGCATCGGTGACTCGCGGATAAAATAAAAAATGGCTCCCCGACAAAGCGGGGAGCCGATTTTTTAGTCAGAATCAGTTGCAGACGCAGCAGAAAAGCAGAACGAGAGCAATGATTATAAGCCAGGTGGAGTTGTCGTCAAAAAGGTTGCAAAGGCAGTTATTCATATTCAAAATGTCCTTCCTTATACTGTGTGGAGGGTCTTGCGCCCTCTCGTTAACATAGTATGAGAAAGATGCCGTTTTGCTACACCTTAGTTACATATATGCGTCGCCGCTGTCAAAATAACCCTTGCTGACACCGTCAAGAAGCCGGAGATACTCACCGATCTTCTTTGAAAAAAGCATATACAGCATTATACCTATCTGAATAAGGCATACCGCCACAAGGACTGCAACATATACAAAATAAAGCGGACTGCTCGGCACCTCTGCCCCACCGGGAAGGCGAATGTCAAGTATCAGTGATATAAGAGAGTATCCGCCGCACAGAGCACCGAGTATCACGAAGAACTTGACCCCCTGGGCGATCATTACCGCAAACAGAGCACTGAGAATTACCATAATATAATTCATGAGGCAGTCGGTCTTGGTGAGCCCAAGAGAATATACGCACACCGTCTGAAGTACAGCGGGAAGCACTCTTACGGCAACGAAAAGAATGATCAGTATGAAAACAGTCTTCTCGGCATACTGAAACTCGGGGTGCTTATCAAGCTGAGAATTGATCAGTGCTTCTCTTTCCTTTTTGTTCATGGCAGGATCACCCGATCTTGCCGAAATAGAACAGCAGTGCCGTAACGATACCGCCTACCGAGTAGGTGGTCACCACAACAAGCAACAGCACAAGCACCGCAGAAACATAGGGGACAGCGGCAGCAATACTGCCTACAACTCCGATAAATATGGGAAGAAACAGATATACCAGAATTACAGCTACCAGATAGAGCGTATTACGCACCCTGAAGCTGAACGGAAAAATCTCTTCAAGCATCAGTTTTTCTCCTTTTGCTAAAATACCTTAGAAAAATTATATCACAGCAAGCTTTATTTTTCAAGTAGAGCTGCAAATAACTCAGCCGAAAATCAGAACACCCATTCGGAAAGCTCTTCGTCTTTAACGATATAGGCCCTCCTTGCCAGCTTTGCAAGGGGGGTATCGGAATATGAGTCGGAATAGAATTCGTCTATCTCGCTGTCACCGAATATCTCTCTGTATCTGAGGACCTTCTCCTCCCCATAGCAGTTCTCTCCCGTGTATTTCCCCGTTTTCTTATCGACCCGGGAAGCGATGAGCGTCCCAACCCCCAGTTCCTTGCATATAGGTGCAAGAAGAAACTCGGGAGAAGCGGAAATAACAACGTCATCGTCACGTCTGTTTTTCCTGTACCAGTCCTTTATATCCGAAATATTCTCGCGCCAAAACTCTTCGACAAAAGAATCAATATCCGGAATGCCGCTGAATACCCTGTAGAACTTTTCCTTGAACTGAGTTTTTTTCATCAGCTTCATGGCAAAGCCGAGGGCATAATATCCCTGCATAGGAAGAAAACGGATAAGAGACGGCTTCTTTTTCAGACAAAAGAAATAGAACCTCTCGGTAGAATCGTGAAAAGATATAGTTTTATCAAAATCGTATACGTTCAAAATATTTACTCCACTCTGCTGATAATATGATCCTGCATCGGGTTACGGGGGACACTGACGTTGCTGAAAGCCGGAACAACGGTATCCGCGCTCCTAAAACCGGCTGTCATTCCTTCGAAAAAACGGAAACAGGAACACACACGTTAATGATACACTAAAAGCTGTCCTTTGTCAACGAAGGCAAGGATAATTACATTCAGACAGCCCGGATAGCCTGCAGTGCTATTATCTGTTATCCTTGATTATGTCGGCATAACTGAAACGGATGACCTTCATCAGCTCCTCAGGTGCCATCTCGACCTGTCTGCCTATTTTGCCTGCACTGAAGCAAAGGGTGTCAAGCGTCTCTGCTGTAGCGTGGAAAGTAGTGCGGAAAAACTTTTTCATACCGATCGGAGAACAGCCGCCGTGAATATAGCCGGTAAGAGGCAACAGCTCTGCCTGACGAATCATCTCAACAGACTTCTCACCTACTGCTGCGGCCGCCTTTTTCAGATCAAGCTCACAGAGAACCGGTACGTCGAATACGTAGTGGTTGCCGGATTTCCCCACTGTCACCAGGGTCTTAAACACAGTAGCCGGGTCCTTTCCGAGAATCTCTGCGATCTCATCACCTGACATTGCTCTTGAGTTATCGTACTCGTATGAAAGGTATTTTATCTTTTTCGCATCAAGTATGCGCATTACGTTTGTTTTGTCTTCTGTCTTTGCCATATTTAGCAACCTCTTTTTCAAATTCATCAGAAAGAATGAGCTCGATCTCTTCTCTCAGCTCCTCTATCTCGTCCGAACAATCGGAAAAGGCGGAAACGGCCACTGCCCTCCCGTCACTATCGGAGGTAAACAGTTCTGCCGATATTTCATCCCGCTTTCTTTCGCGGGACAGTATCTCTCCGTTCAGCCGGCTAATTTCTTTCCCTGTCCTTCTTTTCACTCATTACACCTCTTGTTCACAGATGTTTTCCATATTTTACCATAATACGTATCTATTGTCAACAGAAAGACAGTTTTTTCGGGAATTGAATTTTACCGTTGTTTTTTCCTCCCCGTTATGGTATAATATCTGACAGTAAAAAAAGGAGGCGGTAAAAATGGCAGGGCGTGTACAGTGCGAGGACTGTGAGCACTACGATTATGACGAGTTCACCGACAGTTATGAATGTAACGTAAGTCTTGATGAAGATGAATATGAAAAATACGTGTCCCGAAAGGTAAAAAGCTGTCCCTACTACCGTCACTACGATGAGTACAAGATGGTAAGAAAGCAGAACTGATCGGTACAGATATTTATTTTCCGAAAGAGTAAAAGCTCCCGATACTGCCGCAAGGCAATATCGGGAGCTTTTTAGTATTAAAGGGTTATTCCGTAAAAATCGGAAAGCAGCTTATCCGTCTCGTGACGGTAAGGCATAGTGTTTGATGCACCCTTACGGGTAACGGATATAGAAGCCACGCAGTTTGCAAATTTAAGCGCAGTTTCGGTATCCATTTTTTCAGCAACAGCTACTGCAAAGGCACCGTTAAAGGCGTCGCCTGCTCCTGTGCTGTCAACAGATTTAAGATCAGTTGTTGGAACCAGCATTCTGCCGTTCTCTCCCGCATAGTACACACCGGCCTTGCCAAGAGTGATGATAACATTCTTTACACCCATTGAAAGGAGCTTGTCTGCCGCGCGGGATGCGCTCTCCTCATCCGTTACAGTAACTCCCGAGAAATACTCGCATTCGGTCTCATTGGGAGTAAGATAATCTACACCCTCGAAAAGTCCGTTGGGAATAGGCTGATGGGGAGCGGGATTGATTATAAAAGGTTTCCCGTATTTTTTTGCAAGACGCTTGGCCTCCTCAATAGAGGAAAAGCCTGTTTCAAGCTGAGTCAGCACCACGTCGGCTGAGGCGAATTCTTCCTCTGCCGCACGGACGTTCTCGTCACAGAGAGTGCCGTTGGCACCCTTGACCACGATAATGCTGTTCTGTCCCGAGGGCTCTATCTCAATGACGCCCGAGCCTGTCTCAGCCTCATCGGTGGTAGTGATGTACTTCTCGCTCATACCCTCATTTACGTAATGCTTATGAAGCAGTTCGGCCATAAAGTCACGGCCTACCTGACCTATCATTATGACCTCAGCACCGCTTCTGTGTACGGCGGTCGCCTGGTTTGAACCCTTGCCGCCTACACCGAGCACTACCGAATTGCCGAGAACAGACTCGCCGGGAGTGGAGAATCTGGGGGTATATACGGCTATATCAAAATTGAGACTGCCGACAACTACTACTTTTTTCATTTGAGTTACGACCTTCTTTTATTTTTGTATGATTATTTCTGTGCCTCTGCCTCAGCTAAGATCTTTGCGCCGGAGGAGGTGCCGAGACGCTCTGCGCCAACCTCGATAAGGGCCTTTGCATCTGCGTAGGTCTTGATACCGGAGGAAGCCTTTACCTTTACCTCGGGGGTAGCGGTCTTTCTCATAAGCTCGATATCGTGAACGGTAGCGATACCCTCGTTAAAGCCGGTGCAGGTCTTTACAAAGTGAGCGCCTGCCTCACAGGACAGCTCAACTGCCTTAACCTTCTCTTCATCGGTAAGGAAGAAGGTCTCGATGATAACCTTTACGGTGCGGCCCTTTGCAGCCTCAACAACTGCCTTGATCTCGTCGCGTACGTAATCGTACTTACCGTCCTTGAGTGCGCCTACGTTGATGACCATATCGAACTCATCACAGCCCATATCATATGCATCCTCGGTCTCTGCAACCTTGATCTTGGTGGTGTTTGCACCGAGAGGGAATCCAATTACGGTGCAAACCTTTACGTCAGTACCCTCAAGAAGCTTCTTTGCAAGAGGGATATTGTAGGGGTTGATACATACGGAAGCAAAATCATACTTCTTTGCATCAGCGCAAAGGGTCTCGATGTGCTCTTCCTGAGCGAAGGTCTTGAGTATGGTGTGATCCACCATCTTGTTAAGCTTGATATCCATTTTTTATATACTCCTTTTTTATTATTATCTTATTTTTCTTCTGCTTCATCAACAGTCATAAATGACTTTCCCCACTGGTTGAGTCTCTCAGTATAGGCCTCATTCATTCTCCAGTCTCTCCAGAAGGTAAGTATGGTCATATCCTCGCTTGACTCACGGTTATCAAGAGCATGATATACTCCCGCGGGAATAAAGATGACCTGATTCGGGAACACGTCGATTATCTCATCGTCAAGCTGAAGCTTGCCCTTACCGCTGAGAATGTAATATATCTCGTCATCCTCATGTACTCCGCCGCCGAGAGCGTAACCTGCCTTTACTGTGCCGTGGTTTATCTGGATCACGTTGTCACGTCCTGTAATAACGTGGTCAAGTATCATTCTTGATTCGTAGCTTTCTCCGAAAAGGAGGGGACGGACCTTGTCCACCGCTACCGAAAGGGGCTTAAGTTTTTCCATTTTACTATCCTTTCTGACTTGTTTATTTTCAGTCGTCAAATACAACCATTGCCTTGACCTTGCCGCTGTGATACTTCTCCTCGTTCTTGAAGAAATCGAGGGTATCGTCAAATTTGATCCTGTTGGTAATAATGGGGGTGAGATCTATTTTGTGCTCGGTCATTATCTTTGCCACCTTCTGTGGGTAGCCGAAGCAGCCCGCGCCTCCTCTGAGGGTAATGCGGTTGAGAACAATACGGTCTATAGGCATTCCGTCAAGATCGTGCTCGTAGAAGCTGAGAGCGGATACTCTGCCCTTTTTTGCGGTAAAGTTGATACCGCTTATAAGTGCACTTCTGTCGCCCGAAGTCTCTACCACAAGCTGAGCTCCGCAGCCGCCGGTAAGGTCGAATACTGCCTTTACGGGGTCGGTCTCACGGGAGTTGATGACCTCGTCCGCGCCTATCTTAAGCGCTATATCAAGCTTATCGGGACTTCTGCCAACAAGCACCACCTTGTCAAATCCGAAATATTTAGCAAGCCATGCAGATGCCATACCTATAGCACCGGTACCGATAATTACTGCGGTGTCACCGGGATTTACCTCAACGTCGGTAAATGCATCAAGAGATATTGAAGTAGGCTCTATAAGAGCGGCCTGCTCGTAACTCAGAGAATCCGGGATGGGGTATACGTGTCTCTCGGGCATATACATATATTCGGCGTAACAGCCCTCCCAGCAGTTTACTGTACCTACAGAACGGGAGTTACGGCAATCACCGTACCTTCCGTCAAGACAGTCGGCGCACTTGCCGCAGGAGACACCGTTATCGGTATATACTCTGTCACCGACCTTGAAGTTCTTTACATTTTCTCCCACCTCGGTGACGATTCCCGAAAACTCGTGACCGAATCTTACGGGGTATACTATCTCGCCGCTGCGGACAAAGCTGCAGTCACCGGTAAATATTGCAAAATCGGTAGCGCATATACCGGTACGCATTACCTTTATCTTTATCATATCACCCTCGGGTGCGGGTGCGGGAACATTACTGTACTCGGCATTCATAGGGCCGAGCACTGTCAAAACCTTCATATCCATTTTATTCAAATTCCTTTTCTCGGGTGATTATCTATCAGAGAATAAAGCCTTCGCCCGGACGCATTATTCTGTATGCAGGTCCGTTCTTCATTTCCGCGGCAAACTTTGCGGGATCGCCGCCGTGCTCTGCAAAATTCCAGAAATGACAGGGGACGGTAAGTTTAGGGTTAAGCATTTTAGCAACATCAGCTGCTTCTTTTTCGTTCAGATTACCAAAGGCACCGTTTATGGGCAGTATAAGTAGATCGAGATCCTCATAAAGGGGATCGGAAAGCAGGTCGGGGCGGTAACAGGTATCACCCATAATATAAATTCTGCGTTTACCTATTTCAAGGAGAAGCCCAACCGCATCGGGAGCAAGCTCACCGTGGTCGCAGGCGGTTGCTGTAACTGTTTCTCCCGCAACACGGAAAAGATCACCCGGAGACATATAATTAACGTTTTCGGTTATTTGGAGCTTTTCACACTCAGTCCTCGTATCCATAGCTCCGTAGAAAACGGTGGTACCGTTGTCAAGAAGCATGGGAAGTGCATCTATATCAAGATGGTCATAATGCGCGTGAGTTGCGATAAGTGCGTCAAGGGTCAGGTCATAGGGCTGAAAAAGCTTAGGAAGCAGGCGCTTAAAGCCTGCATATCTCTTACAGCAATCGGAAAGGTACGGG
>JAFQUL010000101.1 GCA_017408535.1 Clostridia bacterium | reverse complement strand
TGCTTAAAACGCAGCTATGACTTTTTAAAATCAAGAGGGTTTGCATAAGAAAAAGCACGCAAAGGCGTACCTGCGATAGAGCAGGTACGCCTTTTATACGTTCCGTTGATATTTTCAACCAAAATTAAACAATGCCGTTATTGAATAACACTGAATATGTGATATAATATAATCAGAACAGGCGCTTGTTACTTTATACCTTGGAGGAAAATATGGAACTTAAAATTAGCGAAAATTTAAGAAAATTGCGTAAAGAACGCGGCAATACACAAGACGATCTCGCTAATCATATTGGTATATCCGTGCAAGCGGTTTCGAAATGGGAGCGTGGCGACGGATTTCCTGATATTGCACTTCTCCCATATATTGCATCTTATTATGAAGTAACGGTAGACGATATTTTGGGCTGTAATTCTTTGCGAAAGCAGGAGGATATCGAATCCTTCAAGAAGCAGGCACAGGTGCTGATTAACATGGGCAAACGTAAAGAACGTCTTGAACTTTGTCGCGAGATGCAAAAGAAATATCCAAATGATGAAGATGTGCTATACAACTTAATGTATGATTTGTGGGCTGTTGACCACAAAAAGAACAGCGAGGAAATTATTTGTATTGCTACCAAGCTTCTGAAAAGGGATTCTTTGGAAATTCGCTACGGTGCTATTCAAATGCTTGCCCTTACTTATTCAAAATTAGGAAATGATGAAAAAGCAGTAGAATATGCAAAGATGGTTCCGTGCAACAGAGATCTGCTTTCTTCCGTGTTAAAAGGCAAAGAATTGGTTGAGCATTGTCGTTGGTATTTTTGGAATGTATGCGATACTATGCTTAGACTCTCTCACAATATGATCCAGTGCCAGGAAGCTGGATATACCGCAGAGGAGCGGCACTCTATAAGAGAAACATTGTATAAATTTTATCATTTAATCTTCTCGGATGGTGATTTCGGATTTTTCGAAAATCGTCTTGGAAGGCTTTGTCGTGATATGGCGATAAGTTCGTCAGAAATGGGCAAGATAGATCAAGCCTTTGATGAGCTCGACAAGATGTGTGAGCATATGGAAAAATATCAGAACTTCACGAATATCGAACATACATCTCTTTTGGTTCGTGGATTGAAATATGATTCTTCACAGAGCGGCAGTAGTGACGAATATAGTATGGCTTACGGTTTCCTTTGTTCCTTGGATGAAAATCCTCGGTTTGAGTGCTTGCGTTCCGATGAAAGATTACAAGCAATAAAAAATAGATTGCAAGCTTTAGGATAATATTTTGCCCCGCTTCGCGCGGGGCTTCGTTTTTGCGCCCACAAAACAGTGCTTGTCAAGAAAAGAAGCGGGGCTTTCGAAACGTACAAACCAAAGGTTCTCACTCTGGGAGAGCTCCCGCGATAGCGGGTGAGAGGGCGTGAATATTACCCTCTCCGTCAGCCTACGGCTGCCACCTCTCCCATAGGGCGAGGCTATGTTGCCGCCCGACAGTAAAACTACAAGGTGAAACATACTATACCTTGCTGGCAAGGGGTGTGAAAAGGAACACGAACAAAACGCCCGTACTTCTTTTGGCATTTTTTCGGAAGGTGCTATCCCCTGCGTGTCATTTTGAGCGGAGTCCGCCAGAGATCCCGCCTTCGCTTTGCTCGGTGCTGCTTCGCAGTTCGACTATGCTTCGCTCCGCTCAGAATGACACGGGCGGACGCAGTAGAAACCCGTAGGACGAACGGCGATGCCGTTCGGATCTCGCAAGAAATTAAAACCTGCTTTACGGCTGCGGCTGCCGCTTTCGCATATTGACAACCCCTTTTCCCTGCTATATAATGTTCTTATTAATGCACCGGATTTTCCGGAATGGCTGTTTACCTACCGTCGGCTTACAGCCGGCAAAGATATATGCTGAATAAAAGTGAGGCAAAACATATGGAACCGAAGGATTATACAATTGTAAAAATCGAGGGGGAGTACGCTTATCTCCGAGCAGACGGAGAAAAAGAGGATGTTTTTATCGCTATGGCGCTTCTCCCGCCCGGAGTTGACGTAGGGACAAGACTTCACTACGAAATGCTGTGCTACACGGTGATCGAGGAAACAAAATAAGATTCTGATCAGCGAAATGGAGATCACTATGAAAAAACAGGCTTTTAACCCTTATATGCCCTCCTGGGAGTACGTTCCGGACGGCGAGGTTCTTGCCAGGGTCCCCACAAGGAAAATAAACTTCTGGGATGAGGTCTCCGCCCCCATCACCATACCGAAGGGCGTGCATTCCATATTCTTTACCTATAGAGGTGTCTGCAGTACCTCTCTCTCCAGCTTTGAATTTATATAAAAGAAAATATCGGAAAAGCATTATAAAAAGACAGAGAATCTTTCTTTTCTCTGTCTTTTTTCTCGTTATTCGTTTTTTTCCTTATCTCCGAAAAGGATGGGATACTTGCTCTTCATATATGAATAAGCCTTTTTGTATACCTCTTTTTCGTTGTCGTAGAGAAGCATATCCTCCACCCGGTCAAGCTCTACCCAGAAGATCTCGGATATCTCAGCCTCCTGCGGGGTAAGAGCTACTCTGTCAGAAAGTGCCGCAAAGTACACTACGTCCTTGAGGGCATCTGCCGAGATCTTATAGTTTATCGCCGTGCGGAAGGGCTCGGTTATCTTAAGAGACACTCCCGTTTCCTCAAAAAGCTCTCTCTCTGCCGTCTGCCGCTCGGTCTCACCCTCTTCGACGTGACCCTTGGGGAAGGAGATATTCCCTGCCCGCTTGTTGCGGATAAGGAGAAGGGAGGGCTTTCCGCCCTCTGCGGTAAACACGAGACACCCGCAGGACTTTTCCTTTCTCTTTTCCTGCTTTTCCGGGTGCTGGGACAGCCAGATGAGAAGCACTGAGATATCCGCCGGATTTACACCGGATATTCTCGAGGCCTGGCCGATATTTTTGGGTCTGAATTTATTAAGCTTCTGCGCCGCCTCAAGGCGTAGACCGGATATTTCGGAATAATCCACACCCTCAGGGAGCTTTTTGCCCTCCAGCCGTGCGGCGGCGGCAACCTCTGCCTTCTGCCGTCTGATATATCCCTCGTATTTTATATCCGTCTCGGCGGTCTTGATCTCTCCCCGGGTAAGTGGAGGACGGGATGGATCAAAGTCGCTAAGCGAGGCATAGTCAAGCTGGGGGCGTCTCAGAAGATCAGCTAATGTGACTCCTGTATCTGTGGGAGCCGTGCCCAGCTCGGTCAGCCTCTCTGAAAGAGCAGCTGAGGGGGGGATGACCGTCCTTTCCGCTCTCTTTTTCTCTTCTTCTATACGTGCCTGCTTTTCAAGATATTTTTCATAGCTCTCGTCTGACAGCAGACCAACCTCGTGACCGATGTCGCAAAGACGCACGTCTGCGTTATCCTGGCGGAGCAGAAGTCTGTATTCCGAGCGGGAGGTCATTATTCTGTAGGGTTCCTCGGTCCCCTTGGTAACCAGATCGTCAATGAGAGTGCCTATATAGGAGGAGCCGCGGGAAAGGGTGATGCCCTCCTTGCCCTCAATGCCGCGGACAGCGTTGATGCCCGCAAGCAGACCCTGGACAGCCGCCTCCTCATAACCGGAGGTACCGTTAAACTGTCCCGCGCCGAAAAGACCGGCGATACGCTTGGTCTCAAGAGTGCTGTGAAGCTCCAGAGGATCGATACAGTCATACTCGATAGCGTATGCGTATCTGATGATCTGTGCTTCCTCAAAGCCGGGAAGAGTGTGAAGCATCTCATACTGCACGTCCCCGGGAAGCGAGCTGGAAAAACCGCCGAGATACATCTCCTCGGTGTCGTACCCCAGAGGCTCAAGGAAAAGCTGATGCCGCTCCTTGGAGGCAAAGCGAACCACCTTGTCCTCAATAGAAGGACAGTATCTGGGGCCCGTGCCGTGGATCACCCCGGAATAGAGAGGTGAACGGTGAAGACTGCTTCTGATTATCTCATGGGTCTTCAGATTTGTATATACTATGTGACAGGGTATTTGGCTGAAAGATGCAAAAGCATCCTCAGGAGTACGGGCGGAAAAGGGGATTATCTCCTTTTCTCCCACCTGCTCCTCAAGCCGGGACAGGTCAATTGAGCTTTTAGGTATTCTCGGGGGAGTACCGGTCTTGAATCTGCGAAGAGCAAAACCTTCTCTGGCGAGAGCACCTGACAGTCCCTTTGCGGGGAGCATTCCGTCAGGACCTGACGGATAATTCGCCTCACCCACGAAAACACGGCTGTCAAGATATGTACCGGCGGCGATTATGACCGCCTTTACTCTCCATACGTCACCGTATA
The DNA here is from genome assembly GCA_017408535.1 of Clostridia bacterium. Classification (GTDB taxonomy): domain Bacteria; phylum Bacillota; class Clostridia; order Oscillospirales; family CAG-272; genus RGIG2161. The sequence goes on along the minus strand of JAFQUL010000101.1, from coordinate 15,650 downwards.
CGGTGGTAACTGAGGTAACACGGCTGCCGTCGCTGCGGTCTACACCGATATCGGTGACCTCGGCACCTACCAGGCGAAGGTTTTTCTGCTTTTCCAGAATATGCTTCACTATGGCACGGTAGCGGTTGCGGTCAGCCTGTACTCTTTTTGAATGCACCGCCGCCCCCTTACCGAGATTGAGAGTACGGCTCTGAAGGGTGACCTGATCGGCGGCATAGCCCATCTCACCGCCCAGAGCGTCAAGCTCGTAGACAAGATGTCCCTTGCCCGATCCGCCGATAGAGGGGTTACAGGGCATATTGGCAACCGAATCGGGATTTATTGTAAATATTACTGTGTCTGCACCCAGCCTTGCCGCGGCAAGCGCCGCCTCAACACCTGCGTGTCCTGCACCGATAACGGCTACGTCTGCGGAGTATGTCATTCGGTCACCTTCCTTCTTTCTTTTTACTTTATCCTTTTATTTTGTCAGTCGTCCTATTTTTGTAAAATCTATTTTTTCAAATCCTATTATATCTCTAAATACTACCGAATCGTCCCTGAGAGTATAATCTTCGTTTTCAAAGTCAACGAAACCGATATCGGTACCTGCAGGATATTGTTTATTGCCCTCTGTAGTACAGTAAAGACGGATCGGAGGATTACTGTTTGAGACCCCGTCAAAGGTAACCGTATCCTCATAAACATTACCCTCGTAGTCACGGTCGACCCACGGAGCATCGGATACACATCCGTAGGCAACATTTCCGCGTATGGTACAGTAAGAACCGATGCCGGGATCATCTATGTTGTAGATAGATGATATTACACTTTTCTCAGCCTGAAGAAGGTTAGAAGGTCTTGCCAGACGCATAATATCGGAGTGCGGATCTGTGTCGAGTAAGGAAGACCACAGATATCCGGTATTATATATTGCGATCTCGTAACTGAAGTTAAGCCCTCTGTCATCGCTTCCGATCGGTATACCGCAGTTTATAAAGATATTGTTCTCTATCGTATTATACTTTCCGCCGCCGTTGATCACGCCGAGACCTGCTATGTTTACAAGCACGTTTCCGTATATATGCTGACCGCTGACCTGGTCATCCATATAAATAGCACTGGGAGCTCTGCCGTGAGCCTTGTCGGCAATATCATATATGTAATTATATCTTATAGTATTACCCGACCAGTCCCAGCGTCTTCCGAGATATATAGCGCTTGAGTCTCCGGTAGCAGTACATACATCGTGTATCTTATTGTATTCAACGACAGTCTCACCGCTGCCGATATCGATAGCGTGAGTCGTACTGTTGTATATTTCGTTATGTGACACCACAAATCCGATTCCGTCGGTATTTACGGCAGGGGTATTCGTCATATATACCTGTGAAAAATCGTACATAAGATTATTCGTGATAACGGTATTCGTGTTTGTCCAAGCCTTAGTATCACCGGAGCGGATACAAACAGCAGTTGCTCCTATCTCATAAAATACACTGTCCTTTACGGTAGCAGCATCACAGAAAATTCCTATGGCGTTAACACCCATGCAACGGAACACGCAATTTTTTATTACGTAATGGCTGTTTCTTATAAATCTCGTCCCCTCACCCTCGTTAAAAAAGATGGGAGACCTGAAGTTTTCAAAGGTAAGACCGTCAAAGGTCATATAATGAGTATCTGACGGTGCAAAGAAAGGCGCCGCAAGCTGAGAAAAGCATATCTTGCTCTCGCTGATATCTCCGTCGGGATAATAATACAGAATATTCGTGTCGGTATCCCACCAATATTCACCGGGAACATCTAGCTCCTCGGGAATATTGTTTACCCAAAGAGAAGGGGATTCATCAGGGACAAAGCCCTTCCCTTTAAGCACCAATGCCTTTTTTTCTTTATCTATCTCTACGTCGCCCGGGAATACGTGTCTCATATCCCACTCTATTGCAGGTGCACCGTAATAACCGATGTTTTCAATATCCTTCCAAAGCTCGAATTTTTCTTCCGGGATATTGAGATAAGCGTCGCCGGTTTCACTGTCATGCCTGCCGGTAGTAGCGTAGGCGCTTTCATTAGGCCATTTTGCCAGTGTCTGACGCTTGTTATCCACAAAAAGCTCCTGGTTGTGCTCGTGACTGTTCCAGCCGTTGCCGTATGCATCGGTATGCTGAGTAAGATCGTAACAGCCTGCGGCCACAAGATCGATCTCAAGCAACGCCTCTCTTGCCGCATCATTCTGAATACGAGCTTTTATCTCATCGTTTGCGGGAAGGAAATCGGCGGGGTCGAGAGCGATACCTCCGTCAAAGATAACCTCTGCACCCTCTGCGGCACAGTAAACTATAGGCTTGCCTTCAGCACCGGAATCTTCATTTGTAAGATAGTTACTTTCGGTAACGTAATATCTGCCCTCGGCAAACTCAACTCTGATGCCCCCCTCGGGAAGACCGTTTTCCGCCTTATAACGGCGAACTGTCTCAACAGCACCCTTCATAGAAGCAAGAGGATTCTCCTTGCTTCCGTCTGCGGTGTCATCACCCTCCGTGGAAACGTAAAATATCTTTCCTGCTGCGATCTCTTCTTCGGGAGAGATATCCGTATCATCCGGATCGACCGGAGCATTTCCCGATGCACAGGAAGAAAACATGGACAAGATAAATGAAATCACAAAAACAAAAACAAGAAAGCGCTTCATAATTTTCCCTCCGTCTATATTTTGATCTATATTTTGATCGTTTCTGTAAAACCCATTATACCCGCACCGAAGTATATATGTATACAACAATGCAGGTATGTGACTGTACAGATATGCAAATATACAGTACCGAAATTAATATACGAAGGTATTTCCTCTGTCGGTAAGAGTAACCTTGTTCTTGCCGTCGCTCTCCTCAACTCTGCCCACGATCTTTGCGTCAACACCGAAGCTGCGGGAGATCTCTATGACCTTCTCGGCATCCTCGCGGGAGAGATACAGCTCCATACGGTGACCCATATTGAATACCTGGTACATCTCCTTCTCATCTATCGCACCTGACTCTGCAAATGCCTCAAAGAGAGGGGGACGGTCGAAAAGATCGTCCTTTATGTAGTGGAGATTCTTTCCGAAGTTCTTACACTTAGCCTGTCCGCCGCCGGTGCAGTGGATCATACCGTGTACGTCCACCTTCTGACGGAAGATCTCAGCTACGATAGGAGCGTAGGTACGGGTGGGGGAAAGAATAGCGTCAATAACGGCAACGTCGGTGCCGGGAAGGGTATCGAAGGCATCGTACTTACCTACGTAAGCATTGTCCTTACCCATGGTAGCGGAATAGGTCTCGGGATATTTGTCGGCATACTTGTGGGAGAGGAGCAGATGACGTGCCGCAGTAAGGCCGTTTGATCCCATACCTGCGTTATACTTGTCCTCATAGCTTGCCTGACCGAAGGAGGCAAGACCTACGATAACGTCACCGGGCTTGATATTGTCGCAGTCGACTACGTCCTTCTTAGCAAGACGTACAAAGAAGGTAGAGTCACAGATGATGGTGCCTACAAGGTCGCCAACGTCTGCTGTCTCACCGCCTGCCATTATAATGTCAACTCCGTACTCCGCCATCTTCTCAGCAAAGCCTGCGTAACCGTCAATAACAGCGGCAATAGCTTCACCGGGGACCCTGTGGGCGTTGCGTCCGATGGTGTTGGACATAACGAAGCCCTTGGATGCACCGATACAGAGCAGGTCATCCATATTCATTACCGCAGAGTCCTGGGCAATATCGTAAAATGCGGAAACGTCGCCGGTCTCACGGTATTTTATATATGCAAGGGCACTCTTGGTGCCTGCACCGTCTGCGTGGAATGCGGCGCAGTAGCCCTCATCCCCTGCGGGGTCGGCTACCAGCTTACAGAATGCACCGGGGAAAACACCCTTGTCCTGATGCTTTATAGCTGCATGTACCTCGTCTTTTGTGGCGGATACACCTCTTGATGCGTATGCGGATTTATTGTCACTCATTTTCGTGTCCTCCAATGAAATATTTATCTATTTTATATTATACAACATTTTCGGGAAAAGTAAAGAACAAATACGGGAGACGCGGAGATTTTTTTACTTTACCCCGGGAGAGAGTATTTGACAAAACACTCTTGTTTTTGTCATATCCTTGTGCTATAATGAGCTATGTAAGATAAAATTCCGTTCTCTTTTGAAAGGAGAAGATAGATCATGAAGAAAGTCGTTGTTCTTTCCGTTATTGTAGCACTTATTATACTTACCGTATCCTTTTCCGGCTGCGGCGGCAAAAGCATTTACGATTATGAGACAGTAGCCCCCTCAAACGTTACTACCGCCGCTCAGTTGGTGACAGATGAAAACGGCAAGCTGGTGGAGACCACCGAGGCAGAGGAGACCGAGCCTGAGGATACTACCGGCGAGGAAAGTGCAGACGAAGAAACAGATCCGGAGTAATCTGTCTGTTTTTCAGGCAATAATCACGGCCTCTGTGCTTTTCTGCAGGAAGGCAGTATTCTCCCATGCGTGTACAATACTTGTATTAAATATTTGTCACCGGAGGCTGTGTACCGTAGTACCGTAATGCCGGATTAGGTGTCGGGGTGAGCCTCGGTTATTGTATAGCAATAGCCGAGGCTCTATTTTTATTTTGGAGGTGTTTTTATGAAAAGCAAAAAGGTTACCCTTGTTCCGCTTGCGTCGGAAGACCGTGAAGAGTTTATCCGTGACAATCAATGGGCGTTCAAATACGGTACACTGCAAGAGTTTGGTAAGCGTGACGGTCACATTGACGATGACGGTGAAATTATATCACGAAAGACGATTGAATGCTCAATTGATGACCCGCAAAATGAAAGCTACCGCATTGTTGCAGGCGGCAAAAACGTGGGCGGTGTGATACTCAAAATTGATAGAGAAACCCACCGCAACCATTTGGAGATACTTTTTGTTTCTCCCGATGCGCATAGCAAAGGAATCGGCTACGGTACGTGGCAAGCCATTGAGGCTCTGCATCCCGAAACGGTAGTTTGGGAGACCTGCACACCGTATTTTGAGAAACGCAATATCCATTTCTACGTAAACAAGTGTGGATTTCAGATCGATCAGTTTTGGTGCGAGTATTTTCAGCCCGAACACGATATGTTCGAGGATGAAAAAAAGGACCCCGACGAGGGACCTGATGAGATGTTTCGTTTCATAAAGGTGATGAAGACATAACACTTACAAATTCTTATTTATCATTCAGCTCTATCGTAAGATTTGTCTTTACTTAACAAACGAATACGGTCATATTACAGTACAAAAACCGCAGATAATCAATCTGCGGTTTTTGTTTCTTCTGTTTGGATTACGTACTCTTAAAACTCTTTCCTTAGGCCGAGGGCATTGATCCGTGGAGACCCCTTTTTTATTATTTGATCTCTATATCAAGAGGTGCGTCTATCTCGTCTGAGACGTATTTGCCGTTCTTTTTTCTTTGCTTCACGCACTCGGTAAGCAGATACTCTATCTGTCCGTTTACCGAGCGGAAGTCATCCTCCGCCCAGGCGGCTATGGCATTGTACAGCTTCGCCGAAAGCCTCAGGGGCACTTGCTTCTTTTCACTTTCCGCCATCAGCTTACCTCGCGATAATTAATAGAGACTGCCGGAGTTAACTACCGGCTGAGCATCGTGATTGCCGCAAAGCACGACTAAGAGATTTGATACCATAGCGGCCTTTCTCTCCTCGTCAAGCTCCACCACATTGTTCTGACTGAGTCTTTCAAGCGCCATTTCCACCATGCCTACCGCACCGTCAACTATCATCTTTCTTGCGTCGATGATAGCGGATGCCTGCTGACGCTGGAGCATTACCGCCGCGATCTCGGTAGCGTATGCAAGATAGGTGATGCGCGCCTCGATTATCTCGATACCGGCCTCATCGACCCTTGCCTGGATCTCGTCACGGATACGGCCGGCAACTATCTCGCTTGAGCCGCGGAGACTGCCGTCGTCTGCAATACCGTCACCGGTGGTATCGACGTCGGGAGCTACGTCATAAGGATAAAGACGTACTATATTGCGAAGAGCGCTGTCGCACTGAAGAGAAAGGAACTCCTTGTAGTTATCCACGTTGAACACCGCCTTTGCGGTATCAACGATCCTCCAGGTAACTGCGATACCGATCTCAACAGGGTTACCGAGACAGTCGTTTATCTTCTGTCTGTTATTGTTGAGAGTCATTATCTTAAGAGATATCTTTTTGTTTACAAGCTCAATATTTACCTGTCCGCCGGTGCCGGTACGTACCTGAGTCTTTGAGGTAACATCGCCGCTCTGATTCAGCTTGGTATCAGCCGCAGGGTTGATAGCGGCACAGAAGGGGTTTACCGCATAAAAGCCGTCACCCTTGAGAGTACCTATATATTTACCGAAAAGGGTGAGCACCAGTGCCTCCTGGGGCTTGAGCACCTTAAGACCGAGGAAGGGCAGCCAGCCGATGCAAACCACGATAAGCGACAGAATAAAGAGTACGGGGGACTTGCCCTCGTCAAGCATGATCCCGCCGAATACCACGCCGCAAACAGCCGCTATAAGTAAGAGGGCAGTAAGAATGAGCACTGCCATGCCGTTTTTTCTTTTGCTTATGTTCTTTTAAGTCATTGTGTTTCTCCTTTATATATTGTTGATATCAAAATGATATCACAACTTTTCCCCTTTGTCAATACCTTTTCCGATAAATATTGAAATATTCGCCGGGCTGTGGTAGAATATAGAGGTAATTCAGAACATAAAGTAATTTGAGGAATAAAAACGATATGGAATTTTCCCAGCTTAATCTTATACCCGAAATTCTCGATGCCGTAAAGGACGCAGGATATAAAGAACCCTCTCCCATTCAGGAAAAGGCGATCCCCGCTGTGCTCAGCGGAAAGGATCTGCTCGGCTGTGCCCAGACCGGCAGCGGCAAGACCGCCGCCTTCTCTCTTCCCATTCTTGACGTTATAGCAAGAAAAAAGGTTGAGAGCGAGGATAAACCGAAAATACGCGCCCTTATACTCACCCCCACCCGTGAGCTTGCACTGCAGATAGAGGAATGTGTAAAAATGTACTCAAAGTACCTCACCCTCCGCTGTGGGGTACTGCTGGGCGGTGTAAGCCAGAAGCCCCAGGAGAAAATGCTCCGTGAGGGTGTTGACGTGCTTATTGCCACTCCGGGACGTCTGTGGGATCTTTATAAGCAAAGACTGCTGAGGCTGGACTCGGTAGAGATATTCGTCCTTGACGAGGCGGACAGAATGCTGGATATGGGCTTTATTCACGACGTCCGCCGCATTGCGGGAGAAATGAAGCAGGACAAGCAGACCCTTCTTTTCTCTGCTACTATGCCGGATGAAGTAATAAAGCTCATCGACGATCTTCTCCACGATTACGAGAAGGTAATGGTGGATCCTGTGTCCTCCACCGTTGACACTATAGATCAGCGCGTATATTTTGTAGATACCGTGAACAAGCACAAGCTGCTGCTTAACATCCTCCGTGACGAGGAGGTACCCTGTGCCCTGATATTCACCCGTACCAAGCACGGGGCGGACGTGCTGACCCGCCGTCTTACAAAAGCGGGGATAAAGTGCCGTGCCATTCACGGCGACAAGTCGCAGAACGCCCGTCAGGAGGCACTGCGCAGCTTTAAGAGCGGCAAGATAAGGATACTGGTCGCCACCGAGATCGCCGCCCGCGGTATTGACATTGACGGTCTTCCCTACGTATTCAATTACAATATGCCGGAAGAGGCAGAGATGTACGTGCACCGTATCGGAAGAACCGGCCGCGCAGGTGCCTCCGGCTCTGCAATATCCTTCTGTAACTTTGAGGAACAGCCGATACTCTACGATATCGAGAAGCTTATCGGCCACAAGATCCCGGTCATTGCGGGTCACGGCTTCCCTATGTCGGACTTTACAGTAAAATCCCAGGGCGGCGGCAACGCCTCCGGCACAAGAGTTACCGAGGCAGTGACCTCCGGTTCTTTTGCTCCCCCTCCGGTATCAAAGTTCCCGAAAAGCATGTCAAGGCCCAGAAGGCCCCGTTCCTTTAAGAAGATGAGATAAAAAACTCTGTACCTAAATCATTGTACTCTAAAGGACAGTTTCACAAAACAAAAGAATACATTAATTACCGGCAGAAAAGGACGAAGGGATGTGAAAAACCTTCGTCCTTCTTTTCTTGACAGCTACCGGATTGATTAAAGGTACAGGCTGTATTCCGACCGTGTTATCCTTAGCGGTGAATTTTGACCTTTTTTAATTCTCGTTAAGATCCGGTATCGCATTTGTAAGCACAAATGCAGTAGGACATAGCCTAAATCCAATAACAAAAAAGAGAAGATTCGCATATTGCAACGGATCTTCTCTTTTTTTGTCTGTCAAGTGATATGCTGACGTTCGTCAGCATGATATTTTCTTTTGAAAATCCCTCGCCTATAGCGAGCTATTTCAAAAAAGCGGTATTAAGCCCTAAGGGCTTAGTGTTATATTCTATTCACTGAAAACTCGCGTAGCGAATATCACTCGCCGTAGGCGAATAGAGTTGCGTGATACTCCGCTAAGAGTATCACGCTAACGGGTACAGTGTTTTTATTTTCCTTTTACATGGGAGAACAACCAGCTGTGAAATTCAGGATCACCGTAAGTAGGATCCCAAACACGGTGCCCGAATCCGATGTCCTTTTTATATATCAGATTCTCGCCGCCAAACTCTTTGATGGCGTCTATCATTTCCAGAGAACCCTCCACCGGAACTGCATCGTCATTAGGATTATGAACGATCCAGAGAGGAATGTCTGCGATAAGTTCAGCCTTTGTCGGATCTCCTCCTCCGCAAAGCGGAGCCGCCGCAGCAAAGCGGTCAGGATATCTGGTGATTATATCCCAAGTGCCGTAACCGCCCATTGAAAAGCCGGTAACGTACTGGCGGTTCTCGTTTATACTGTAGGTCTCAGTCAGATAGTCAAGAAGCTCAACCACTGCGGTCATATTTCTTGATATTTCTACCTCATCCAAAGAATAGCTGCCAAGAGACCAATCAGTCTCTACCCATCTGCTCTCTGAGTCGCAAAGGGGAAATACGGCAATACAGTCGTATGCCGGAGTGTTCTTCGGCATAAAAAACCCCAGAACCCCTTCTGTGAGCTGTGAGCCGTTATCATCTCCTCTGGTACCAGCACCGTGAAACATCAGAAGGAGAGGATATGCATAGTCTTCACTGTAATTCTCCGGCACGTAAAGACAGTATGGAAGCTCCTCACCGTTTGATGCTGTGAACTCAAGCCGTAAAAAGCTGTCGGGAAAAACCATCTTCTCGTGTCCGCCCACAGGGGGATCGGGCTTTACTGCTTCGCTGTCTGCCGGCTCTGTGTCCGCCGCAGTTGTATCTGCCGGCTCGGTAACCTCCGTAGTATCATCCACCGGCAGGTCTGATGCGGGAGCGCAGGAAAATAAAGACAAAAGCAAAATTGCAAGTAAAAGTACAGTTAGAATTCTGCGTGCATTTTTCATAGTGGTTTACTGCTCCTTAATAGTTTGATAACCGTTATACATATTCTATTTGTTAGAAATGTATTTGTCAATAACCTTTACACATTTTATAAAAAAGTTAACATTAAGGAAACAAAAATCGAATTCTATACCCCCTGCGGTTGACAAGCATCCCGTCAAAATGGTATAATTATTTAATATTTTACTGTAAAACAGGTGAAAAACCGATGATGACGAAAACCAAACTGGACAAGACCCTGAAGACAAAGATCCCCCTGTCATTTAGAGCCGACGGAAAATATAAGATCCTTTTCTTCTCAGACATACACTGCTATCCCGGCTGCCCCACACGCGTGCTTGACGCCATGGAAAGAATGGTAGAGGACAAGCAGCCGGATCTGGTTCTCTGGGCAGGCGACGGTCCCCAGGGCTGTAAAACGAGAAAAGAACTGGTGGACCTTATTAGTCAGTTCTCTTCTCCTATGGAAAAGCGTGGTATCCCCTGGGCAATGACCAACGGTAACCACGCCACCAGAACCTGTTACCCTCTTACCGTTATGCAGGTGGAGAGAGTTTATGAGAAATTCGAGTACTGTCTCAACAGCCACGTAAAGGGTATACACGGATACACCAACTACGTGCTTCCCATATATTCGGCAAACGCCCCCGAGAAGATCGCCCTGAACGTCTTTTCCCTTGATACCGGAACGGATATGAGCGATATTGACGAGGGACGCTTCGTTGAAAGCGATATCAACACCGAAATAAAGATGCCGAACCCTCCTATGGGTATCACCGCGCATAATTTCGATATAATCCGCTTTGATCAGCTTTCCTGGTACTGGGACGTATCCACCGGTGTTGAAAAGCACTACGGTAAGGCTCCCGCCATTATGTTCACCCATTGCTGTCCCCACGAGATGAAGGTCATCCAGGAAAACCCCGAGGAGACGGGAGCTGAGGGCAGACTTGAGGAAAGGATCAGAACAGGTCCCATCAACAGCGGTGTGTTCGCCACCGTTCTTGAGCGCGGCGACGTTATCGGCTTCTACTTCGGACACAACCACAACAACACCGGCGAGGGCAAGTTCTGCGGTATCAGAATGGGCTACGTCGGCAGTGTGGGTTACTACGGCTACGGTATGAAGGGTACCACCGATGCAGAGAAGAACCGCTTCCGCGGTGCACGTCTCCTTACCTTTGATGAAAGCGACATTGCAAACTACACCTCTGAGTTTATGTATAACGCCGATTACGTAGAGCATCTGGACAGCTGACGGATAAGGAAAGGAACACAAAATGAACATTACAGAATCCGGTCTGAAGAAGCTGCTCTCAAACAAGAGAAAGCTGGCCTTCAGAAATTCGGGAGAATTCAAGATACTGTTCTTCTCAGATTTTCACTCCAACTATAAAAATCAGGATATCCGTACATATCAGGCAGTTGAGAGGATAATAGAAGATAAGCAGCCCGACCTGGTATATCTCCTCGGCGATCTTCCCGGCGGTCCCACCAACCGCCGTGAGTCGATAGAGATGCTCAGCGAGCTGACGAGACCCATGGACAAAAGGAACATTCCCTGGACCATCGTTTTCGGCAACCACGACGACAGCATCTGTCGCGGTATGCCTATGGATAAGATCGAGAAACTGCTGGAAAGATCCTGTCCCGGTTGTCTTATAAAAAATGCAAAGGGCATTCACGGCTTTTCAAACCACGTACTACCCATATATTACTCCCAGGGGTCTGACAAGATCGCTCTTAACCTTTTCGGCCTTGATGCGGGCCGTGACATCAGCGCTATGAACCTGGACGGACATCTCCGCGGGGATATTATAGAATACCTTTCCGCCACCGCACCGATTAAAGCCCGCAGAAGATTCGACATTGTAAGATTCGATCAGGTCATGTGGTACTGGACGGTGTCAGAGGCTATAGAAAAGTACTGCGGCCGAATCCCCGCCCTTATGATGACCCACTCTGCCCCCAATGAGGTAAAGCTCTTTGAAGAATTCAGAGAGGAGCTTGGTGTGGTTGGCGAGCTTGCAGAGGAAATAAAGGTCGGTGCCGTCAACAGCGCACTCTTTACCGCCGCCCTTCAAAGAGGGGATATCATTGGCTTTTATTTCGGCCACAACCACATAAACGTGGCAGAGGGCTCCTACTGCGGTATGCGTATGGGGTACGTTGGCAGTATAGGCTATAACGCCTACGGAATGAAGAAGCCCATGTCTGACAGAGAGAAGAACCTCCTCCGCGGTGCAAGAATGCTGACCATTCACAGAGATGATATCCTCAACTACAAATCAGAGTTTATCTCCGCCAATGACTACGTCGCACCGGTGATCGAGGTATACTGAGAATGAAAAAAGAGTTTCGCTATCGGCGAAGCTCTTTTTTGTTGATGGGAATATAGCTTTATCGACAGGTCAAAAGCTGTCGTAGAACACTACCTCGTCCATTGGGCGGGTACTGTAGTGCATATCAAGGGGCTTTGCCGTCTCTGAGGGATAGCCCATAACGAGAAGAGCCGCAGGCTCTACCTCCTCCGGGATATTAAAGGTCTTGCGCATAGCGGCGGGATCAAAGTGCATTACCCAGCAGCAGCCCACCCCCTCGTTCTTTGCCGCAAGCATCATATGGGTAGCCACTATCACCGCATCCACGGGGGAAGACAGCGCACCGTCATAGGGCCGTTTCCAGCTCTCGTTTTTATTGTGGCATACGAGAAAGGCGGCAGGTGCGGAGAAATGACACTTGGTACATCCACGGAGCTTTTCGACTGACTCGTCGGTGTTGATGACCAGTATTCTCTGGGGCTGATTATTACAGCCGGTAGGTGCCAGATGAGCGGCGTTCAGTATCTTTTCCACCGTTTCACGGGGCAGATGCTCCGGCTTAAAGCTTCTTACCGAGTATCTCTCGGTTATTACCTTTTCAAATTCCATTACTTTTCCTCCTCGGTCCTGCGTTTTACTACTGCTTCGGTGATGTCGGTAAGAACAAGCTCTCCCTTTTGGTTCGAGGCCTCGATCCTTATCTCCACCAGTCCGTTTCTCGGATTTCTGGGGGTAAGAGCGGTGACTGTAGCTTTTCCGGTAAGCACGTCACCGGCAAATACCGGCTTTAGCCACTCGATCTTGGTGGAGCGGCCTGCAAGCAGCTCCTCCCCGAAGAAATCCACCTCAAGGTACTTTGCCCACACCGCCATAAAGGACATCACACCCGGTGCAATAAGGCCGCCGAAGGGTGTGGTCTTTGCGTATTCCTCGTCTGTATGCAGAGGAATATTGTCGTACAGACGGGCAAAATCCAGCATTTTTTCCTTTTCGATGACGGCAGGAGCTATATCCACCGTCATACCGAGCTTTATATCATCAAAAAACATTTTTCCTCCCATACCAAAGACAAGCGGTATTTTTCTTCCCAAATTATATCATATAACTGCCGTTTTTACAATTATTTTTTACAGCAGTACTCGTTTGTACCGTAATGATTTATTGAAATATGAAAGGAAGCCGGCAACTTAAATCTTTCTCTCAGGCACTAACTTAACTGACAGTTAATATAAAGTTTCGATTAAATATCTTCAAATACATAACACCCGTATGTTATACTGTATACACGGTACCGAAGCAAAAAATCGGAGGTGATCTACGTGACAGAAACAATGGGGCAAATCATTAAACGTCTGCGGAAAGAACATAATCTTACGCAAGAAGAGTTAGCCGAACAGCTGAACATTTCTGCGGCTGCTGTTTCCAAGTGGGAAAACGATACCAGTATGCCTGACATTTCACAGGTAGTCCCGCTTGCTAATTTGTTCGGTGTTCCAACCGACGTACTGTTTGGCGTACACGGTACAGAGCACACAGAAGAGATATCTGCACGTCTGAAAGAAATTTATGAAATATATGACGGATGCAAAAACGGAGAAGAAGGACCGACTGCTCTGATCATACTTGACAAGTATCGTGATGCGATCCGTACTTATCCGAACAATGACACGGTTCTGACGGAAGCAATGTCTTTTGGAACAATGATAATCCGGGATAACGAATCAGATTTGAAAACCGTTATCGGACAAAAAGGGATCGACGATCTTGCCAATGAAGTCATCCGATGGGCAGAGCTTGTTATTAAATACAGCTCATCCACAGGACTTGTGTTGCTGGCAAAACGGAAAATTATCGATATTTATATTTATCGCAAAAATTGGGATGCCGCCTTTGCTTTGGCGGAAACCTTCCCTAATACAGCCGATAATATACGCAGTTTTCTTATGACAGACTTAAAGCATGCTGTCGGTGATACTGATGGAGAAAGGATGCAGCTTTTCGGTAATATCCACACCCTGTCATCCAAATTGGGTTACAGAGTATCCATGCTTGGAAATCTGTACATGAATGAAGGAAATCTCGAAGATGCACTATATTGCTATGCGTTTCTTCGGAATATGGTAGAAGCTATGTATGGGGAGGAAAAATACAGACCGCCGTTTCATGACGATTATTATCCCATGTATCGCTTCCCTGCAGAATGTCTTGTTAAGCTTGGCCGGGAAGAGGAAGCTCTGGAACTGCTCAGCGAGGGTGTAAATTTTATTCTCGCACAGGCAGAAAACTACAATAAAAAGAGATATCTCGATGTGCCCCTCCTGCGAGATTATCCGTTTGGTTTCGGGCACGACGGAAATGCGGAATATCACGATCTTAAGGGAAGGCTCGTGAGATTTCTCGAATGTGACACATTCAAGTGTTTGGAAGAAAAACCACAATACAAAGCTCTTATCAGACAGGCTGAATCTATCAAATAAAAAAACAAGGATCCCTTTTTCTGAACACATTGAGAGAAAGGGATCCTTGTTTATGTTCTGTACTTCTGCGGCATTATATTAATGACATTATTCGGTGGCTACAGTAATATGTTTCTTTAGTTTTGCGTACATTCTTCTGATGGATTCTGCGTGGCTAGTTTTTCTAATTACCCTAGAACATCAAATTTATTACAAGCATAAACCTTTTTCGTTTGACTTTGTAGGGTTATGATATAGTTGTGTATACTTATAGCAATGAAATCCCTTTGAGCAATTGACAAGGATTGTCGAATATTGTATAATACGGATGGTGCTTCGCACCCTTAGAGGCTACCATAACGGTAGGCGGTTAGCCCTTCTTTACTAAGGAGGGGCACTTTTCCCTCCGAAATGAAAGGAGGGGTGCCAATGGTTACTTACGAGACTTTGTTCCTTTTTGGTTCACTTGTTGTAGCAATTATCGCACTTGTTATCGACATAACAAAAAAGAAATAACCGCCCCTCGCCAAAAGTGCGGTTATTTCTTTAACCCATTATTAGGCTGACCGTCTATCGGTAGCCTCTCTGTTTATATTATAGCAGATTTTATGGATTTGTCAATACGATTATATATTATTGGGTTGGTACATAATATTACTTTCTAAACGGCGTACATTCTTCTGATGGGGAACTATTCGTAACTCATCGTAATATTTTGTGGTAACACAAAATATTAATGGGGACGACTATTGTAGCTAAAAATTTTCCTGAATTGTATTCGTCCCCGGCATTCATCTGCTCCGTAAAAAAAAGTACCCTGTTGGGTGGCTTTTTCGGGACTTGAACCCTGAAATTCTCGTCGCTGTGCGACTCGAATTTCTATGAAGAATGTTTAGAGTTTGATATATTCTTTATTGTTTGCTAAGTCAAAGATATATTTTGGGAAAATGCGTACATTCTTCTGATGGATTCTGCGTGGGCCCTTTTCATCCGCACCATAGGAAAAGCCACCCTGTTGGGTGGCTTTTCCTATGGTGCGGATGAAGGGACTTGAACCCATACAGCATTGCTACCACTAGAACCTGAATCTAGCGCGTCTGCCAATTCCGCCACATCCGCATATTAAAATATTACTGTTATTTTTTACACGAAGCAGTTCTTCGTAGGTTATATACGGACGCAACGCGCGTCTGCTGAAATTGTTCGCTACGCTCCCAATTTCTCAGAAGAACGCAAGCGTTCTTCCTTCGCCTTACGGCTCGTTCCGCCACATCCGCATATTAAAATATTACTGTTATTTTTTACACGAAGCAGTTCTTCGTAGGTTATATACGGACGCAACGCGCGTCTGCTGAAATTGT
>JAFQUL010000100.1 GCA_017408535.1 Clostridia bacterium | reverse complement strand
GCAAGAGCACCGTGACCGATCTCGCGGCGGCCGGGGCTTCTGGAGGACTTAGCGTCACCCACAGAGAAGCCGGGCATATTGTAGTGGTGCATATAGCGCTTGGAATCCTCGCCGCCGATATCGTCAAGCATCTGCGCCTCGCCGATGGTGCCGAGGGTAGCGATGGTAACTGCCTGAGTCTGACCGCGGGTGAACATAGCGGAGCCGTGAGTACGGTTAAAGAGGCCAACCTCTGCGGCAAGGGGACGGATCTCGTCAAGACGGCGGCCGTCAACACGCTTACCGTCGTCAAGAAGCCAACGGCGTACTACGTACTTCTGTATCTTATAGATGATCTCATCCATTACCACGTGCATATCGGGGTAATCGGGATCAAACTTCTCATATACACTGTTTGTAACGATCTGCATTGCCTCGTCACGGACTACCTTATCGTCGGTATCCATTGCGCGGCGGATGTCCTCGATGCAGAACTCCTTGATAGCCTCGTAAAGATCTGCGGGAACCTCGCAGGAGGGATAGTCAAACTTCTTCTTGCCAACCTCGCTGACGATAACGTCAATGAAGGCAACCAGCTTCTTGATCTCCTCGTGAGCCAGCATAATAGCCTCGAACATGCGCTCGTCGGTAACTTCCTTTGCGCCTGCCTCGATCATAACTACCTTTTCTCTGCTGCCGGCAACGGTAAGTTCAAGGTCGCTCTTCTCACGCTGCTCAGCGGTGGGGTTGATAACAAGCTCGCCGTCAACAAGACCTACGAACACGCCGCCGATAGGACCGTTCCACGGAATATCGGAAATTGCAAGGGCGATGGACGCACCGATCATAGCGGTGATCTCAGGTGCACAGTCGTGGTCCACAGACATAACGGTAAGGTTAAGGTTAACGTCATTTCTCAGATCCTTGGGGAAGAGAGGACGGATGGGACGGTCGATAACGCGGGAAGCAAGGATCGCGTTCTCGCTGGGACGGCCCTCACGCTTAAGGTAACCGCCGGGGATGCGGCCTACTGCGTAGAGACGCTCCTCATAGTCTACCGAAAGGGGAAGGAAGTCGATACCGTCGCGGGGTGCTGCGCTTGCGGTTGCAGAGCAAAGTACTGCGGTGTCACCGTATCTTACGAGTACGGAACCGTTTGCAAGACCTGCCATCTTACCGTTTTCTACGGTGAGAGTACGTCCGGCAAGCTCATAACTGAAAGTTCTGAAATTTTCAAACATGCTTTTTTCCTCCGATTTTAACTTTAAGCTTTTCCCGCTCTCCGGTCAAAGGGGGGTTTAGCATTTAGATAAGCGCCGCGGCCTGTGCCGCGCACCCTTATTTAACTGCTAAACAATTACCGCTGTGACACGGAAAAAGAGCGAGAGGGATTTGGGTTTTCTTTTCTTGATAAATGCGCCAAAAACAAATTCTGCGGGCGGGTCTTCCCCGCCCGCAGGTCTTTGGCAAGTGTTCCTTTGTCAGGAAATTATTTGCGGATGCCGAGTTTTTCGATTATTGCACGGTAGCGCTCGATATCCTTCTTCTGAAGATAGTTGAGGAGGTTACGTCTGTGACCTACCATCTTGAGCATGCCGCGGCGACTGTGGAAGTCCTTGTGGTTAGCCTTGAGGTGCTCGGTGAGAGCTGCGATTCTGTGAGTAAGAATAGCGATCTGAACCTCGGGGGAACCGGTGTCTCCTTCATGTACCGCGTACTTGGCGATAATCTCCTGCTTTTCGTCCTTGATCATTGTGTTTTCACCTTTCTCGAATAAATTTTGTTCTCTCGGCACAGTATACGGCGGGTGAAAGACTTCCGTAAAAGAGGAAGGCTGATCCCGTAAACCGAGCCGAGGATACACATCGGATAGTATAACACATTTTTTGCCGATTGTAAAGGTTTTTTTGATTATTTTTTCTTTTTCGTCCATTTTATTTCTTTAGGAAGGCAAAAACGCCGGATATTACCATAAAACTGCCAAAAAGCCGTCTGAGAAGCCCCCCGTCAAGGACTCCTGCCAGCGCCGCACCCCCTGCGGCGGCAGCCGCTCCCACTCCCCCCAGCACCGCCGCTGCCAGAAGATCCCCGCGGTGGCGGAAAAGGTGCAGTACCGCCGCCCCCGCTGAGGCGACGAGGAAAAAATACAGGTTCATTCCCTGAGCGGTCAGCTGCTCTATCCCCCGGTTAAGAGTGAGGAATATCAGATACAGCCCTCCGCTGCCCACTCCCATTCCCACAAGAGCGGCAAAGGCCGCAGTCAAAAGAAAGTCCATATTTTTTTACCCTCCCTACTACATCATCAGCCGCAGACCGGACCATACAACAAGTGCGGCAAACAGCTTTTTAAGCAGCTTAGTGTTTATCCGTGAGAGCAGCAGCCCTCCCGCTATCCCGCCGAGAGCGGCAGGCAACAGCAGCGGCAATACATCTCTCATGCTGACCGCCCCGAGAGTACCGTACACCGGGGCTGACCCCAAAGACATAGGGATGACAGACAGCACGGTGGTCGCAAAGATCCGCCGCACTCTCTCCCCCTCATCCCTCTCCTCCGGCATATATTTTGACAGAGCAAGCATTGCCGCTATCCCTCCTCCGCAGCCGAAAAGACCGTTGAGCACACCGCCGCAAAGCCCCCCGAGAACACGAATGCCCGTCCTTTTTTTCCCTTTTACTTCCTGCTTTTCCTTCTTCATAACTGCTCCCCCCGACGCCGCCGACAAATTTTTGTTGTGTTTTCCTATATTATGTGATATAATATAAACTAAGTATACCCATCTGCATCTGACAAATTCCACCGCTATGCGGTTTGATCTGTTTATGTGAGATACCCTCACGGAAAGTTAAAGAAAAGGAGTGCTTCACCTTGGCACAGAAAAAGACCCCTCAAAAGACCACAAAAAAGACCCCCGTCAAAAAACCGACGGACAATAAAAGCAGAAAAAAGGCTCCCGAGCGCTCAGCCGCTGAGGAGGCCGCAAGACGCGCGGCAGGCGTTAAGCATCAGATAATACCCTGCGTGCTGGTGATCGCGGCGGTATTTCTCGCCGTATGTTATTTCTTCAAAAATTCGGTAGGCACGGTAGGTCTCGGAATACACGATCTGTTTTTCGGACTTTTCGGTGCTGCTACATACGCTGTTCCGCTGATCATGATCTATCTTGCCGTGATCTGGAAGAAGAGCGTGGAGAGCTACTCCCTTGCCTCACGTATCACCCTGGCTCTGATAGTTACCCTTCTGCTGTCGGTGTTCTTCCACTCCTTCGCCCCCGAGGCCCTTCACTGCTATAACGTATCCGCTCTCTGGGAGGGGGGCAAGCAGCTGTCCGGCGGCGGTGTCATCGGCGGACTTCTCGGCACTCTTATGCTGGCAGGCTTTGACAGAGTAGGCACTCTCATTATAGTCATCGCCGCCCTCGTCATCTTCTCTATCTTCCTCTTCGGTGCCACTCCCAGAAGCATTTTCGTCAGCATCGCATACAGAATCAAGCGACGCCGTGAGGAAAAGGAGGCTGTTCTTGCCGAACAGCGCTCAAAGGCGGTATATCCCGACGATCCCTATATCCCCGTTACCCCTTCAAAGGAGAAAAAGGAGCTCCGCCCCGTAAAGAAGATAAAAAGACATCAGTTTGACCCTGACGTTTCTCTTGAAGAAGAGGAGGAGGAAAAGATCTCATCCTCTCCCATTGACGACGAAGTGAGAATAGACCCCTACTTTGAGGAGGATATCCTTGACGAAGAGGCTTACGCCGCCGCAAAGAGCAAGAGAGAGGATCCGTCAGTGCTTGAAGCGGAGGCAGAGGAGGAGGCCGCAGGAGCCACCGAGCCTCTGACCGAGCAGATCCCCCCTGAGGAGCTTCCGGGCGGCATAGACCTTGACTGGAAAAATATATTCGTTGATCCCGATCCCGTTACCCCCGACCTTTCTCTTGACGTTCCCCTTCCCTCAGACGATGACGCGCCCGAGACCGCAGAAACGGAGCTGTCAGTGACCCGTGAGCGTCCCGAGGAGCCGAAGGAGGTAACCAAAAAGACAGCTCCTCCCCCGAAGCCGGCGTATATCTTCCCCCCTCTTGACTTTCTCAGAGAAGAGGAAGCACCCCCCGAGACAGATGAAAACGAGCTTAAGAACAATGCCAAGCGTCTGGTAGACACCCTTCTGAGCTTTAACGTAAAGACCAAGGTAATAAACGTATCAAAGGGTCCCACCATCACCCGCTACGAGCTTCAGCCGGAGGCAGGCACGAGAGTACGTTCCATTGCAAATCTGGTTGACGATATCGCTCTGAGCCTTGCTACATCCGGCGTAAGAATAGAGGCTCCCATCCCCGGCAAGTCTGCGGTAGGTATCGAGGTGCCCAACCGCACCACCGCCATGGTGTGTCTGAGAAGTCTCCTTGAGAACAAGCAGTTTGAGTCTGCTCCCTCAAAGATAACCGCCGCCCTGGGTAAGGACGTTGTGGGCAACCCCATGTATATGGATATTGCCAAGATGCCCCACCTGCTTATTGCCGGTGCTACCGGATCCGGTAAGTCGGTTTGTATCAACTCGATAATCATCAGCCTTCTCTATAAGGCCCGTCCCGACGAGATGAAGCTGATACTTATAGACCCCAAGAAGGTAGAGCTCAACGTATATAACGGCCTTCCCCACCTTCTTGTGCCGGTAGTCTCCGACCCCAAAAAGGCGGCAGGCTCTCTCTCCTGGGCGGTAACCGAAATGGAGCGCCGCTTTGAGCTGATAGAGGAGGTTGGCGCCCGTGAGATAAAGGGCTACAACTCTATTACCGCAAAGGACCCCGAAAAGGAATTCCTGCCCCAGATAGTTATCGTAATAGACGAGCTTGCCGATCTGATGATGACCGCATCCGACGATGTGGAGACCTCTATCTGCCGCCTTGCTCAGAAGGCAAGAGCCGCAGGTATGCACCTTATCGTAGGTACTCAGCGTCCTTCTGTTGACGTTATCACCGGTCTTATCAAGGCAAATATTCCCTCAAGGATCGCATTCACCACCTCAAACCAGGCTGACTCCCGTACCATCATCGACATGGGCGGTGCGGAAAAGCTTATCGGCCGCGGCGATATGCTCTACTCCCCCATCGGCGCGAATAAGCCGATGAGAGGACAGGGCTCCTTCGTCTCAGACGAAGAGGTCGAAACGGTGGTGGAATTTATAAAGAAGAATACCGATATTGCCGCCCAGTACAGCGACGAGGTCATCCAGAGCATCGAGAGAGCCGCAGAGCTGTGCGGAGTCAAGAAAAAGGATCTTATCGCCTCCACTGTGGGCGACGGAGACGATGAAGGCGGCGACCCAATGCTGAAGGCCGCTCTTGAGCTGGCGGTGGACAGCGGAAAGATCTCTACCTCTCTCATTCAGAGAAAGCTGTCTCTCGGCTACGGCCGCGCGGCTAAGCTCATTGACAGAATGGAGGAGCTGGGCTACGTAAGCGCACCCGAGGGTCAGAAGCCCCGTGAGGTGCTGCTGACCAAGCAGGAATATATGGAGATGGTTCTTAAGGATGCAGATATTGAATAACGCCCTCCCGGGTCTTGCAAGAAAAGAGGACTACCCGGATATTGCCGCCCTCTGGCAGGAGGCATTCGGGGACAGCCGGGAATATATAGACCGCTTTACAGACACCCTTGATATTACCCGTGATATTTTCGTTATGCGTGTAGACGGCAGGGTCCGTGCCATGCACTGTGCGGTACCGGTATACCTTCGCTCAGAGGATATCCTTGAGAGAGGAGTGTACTTCTACTCCTGCTGTACCAAAAAGGAGTTCCGCGGAATGGGACTGCTCAGAGAGCTGATGAAGTTCTCACACGAAGAGCTCCGCCGTCGCGGGGAGCGCTTTGCCGTAGTGACCCCCGCCAGACCCGGGCTGTTCCCTATGTACCGTTCCTTCGGCTTTGACCTTGAGGCATACGGAACACCGGGGCTTGTAGGTGCGCCCGACAGACCTCTGTCCGAGCGTGAAAAGGCCGCTTTTCTCGCCCTTGAGCGAACCCCCTTTGACGGGGATACAGACCTGCTTTATTCCCTGTACCGCGTGGCAGTCGGCCGTGACAGAGCGGCATTCCTCTCCACCCGTGAGTTCTTCCCCCTTACCTTTGACGGCTACTCAGTCGACTATATAACTGTAGAGGGAAGAAAGGTCGGCTTTGCGGTATACGAGAACGATATTAACAAAAACGATATAATTGTTCACTCTTTCTATACAGACAGACGGGATAATTATGGTATAATTGAAACCGACATAGGGGAAACTGTTCTGAAGGACAGGCTGGAAAACAGAGAGGCAAAGGCTCTTTACAGAGTTTTCGGGGAGGATATCCCGGTAAAGGACCCCCGCCTTGACCTGTTTGCCGAACGGTGACCCAAAACAGATTTTTCACCCATTTAAGCTTAGGCCGCCCACCCCGGTACACTCGGAGCTGTCTCCCATATGCACCCCCGTGAGCGGCGGAATGGAGATCTTATGATATATCTTTTTCTTGCAGACGGATTTGAAACTGTAGAGGCACTCTGCCCCCTCGATCTTCTTCGCCGTGCCGGCGCTGACGTAAAAACGGTAGGAGTTACCGGAGACACCGTCACCAGCCGCCAGGGCGTTACTGTAAAGGCAGATCTTAATATAGACGATATCTCCCCCGAAGACCTTCCCGAGATGCTTATCCTTCCCGGCGGACTTCCGGGTGCGGATAATCTTGACGCATCGGACAAGGTAGACGAGATGATACTTGACGGCGCCCGCCGCGGTGCATTCCTTGCCGCTATCTGCGCCGCACCCTATATCCTCGGAAAGAGAGGCCTGCTTGAAGGCAAAAAAGCCACCTGCTTCCCCGAAAAAGTGTTTATCGACCGCCTTCTCGGTGCGGAGTACACCGAAGACGGTGCGGTAAGAGACGGCAATATCATAACTGCCAAGGCTATGGGTGTTTCCGCCGACTTTGCTCTCCTTCTTATCGAGGCCCTTTTCGGCAGAGAAAAGGCAGATGAGATCGCCGCATCTGTTTACCACGGCGAAAGCTCTGCTCGCTGAAAAAGCTACCCGGTATGAAAGAGATCAGAAACGTAAAAAATTCTCTCAGGCAGGAATACAGAGAGAAAAGACGGCAGCTCCCGGCAGAAAAAAAGACTGCCATGGACAAAAGGATATGCGACACCGTCCTGTCCCTTGCCAGCTTCAGATTTGCCGACGCCCTTTTGCTCTATGCTCCCCTTGCCGATGAAATAGACGTTTTCCCCATAGCCTCTGAGGCACTCAGACGGGGAAAAACAGTTGCATTTCCCGTCTCCTCTCCCGGCGGTATCATGGAATACCGCTCAGTGGACAGCCTTGATATGCTGGTAAAGGGGAATATGGGCATCCTTGAGCCGGATGACCGCTCCCCTCGCTTCTCCCCCGGGGATAAAAACTGTCTCTGCATCGTTCCCGCCTTCCTCTTTGACAAAAAGGGCTACAGGGTGGGCTACGGCGGCGGATATTACGACAGATTTCTCGCCGGATACAGAGGCAGTACCATGGGAGTGATATACAGCGACTGCATCCTTGAGAGAGTCCCGCGGGGCAGATATGACCTGCCGGTGGATATTCTCGTTACCGAAAAGGGGGTCACTATTACAAGTGAAAAATAAAGGTGCTGTTTCTTCCCCCATACTCGCTCTGGTGGTAATGGGTCTGACGGTGATCATCAGATATATTGACGTATCGGTTTTGGGTGAAGGAGATACCGTTTTCCTCTCCCTTGCGGTTCTTCAGCTGGTGATACTCTTCTTCCCCGCCCTGCTCTACGTAAGAATAAGAGGACTTTCGGTATCAGACCTGCGTCTGCGTATTCCCACCGGCGGCAGCGTGCTCTTTACGGTGAGCGCACTGTTTACCGTTATTTTCGGCAGTATGCTGATCTCATTCGGACTTTACTTTATGGGTATTTCCGCCGCTGATGCATCGGTATACAGCGAGATGGTGCCGGATGCTCTTGCCTCAAGAGCGGTATTCATCACCATCGCCTTTGCTCTTATCCCCGCCGTAACTGAGGAGTTCCTCTGCCGTTCTGTGTTTCTCTCAGAGTACCAGAGCATGGGGATGGGTACTGCCGTATTTTTCTCGGCACTGCTCTTCTCCTTCCTACACTTTAATATCCACGCATTCCCGGTGTACTTCTTCTCCGGGCTGATCCTCGGCTTTACCGCCTTCGTTACCCGCTCGGTATTCTGTTCGGCGGCAGTACACCTTATACATAACCTTTACATACTGTTCTTTGAGGAGTATGTTTCCGCAATAATCAGCATTCCTCAGAACGCGGTATTTGCCGTGTTCACTTCTGCAGTACTCTTTCTCCTTTCTCTCTTTCTTATGCTGGGACAGGGAGAGAGACTGCTCCACCGCCACGGCTCTCTCGCCCTTGACAGAGAAGAGCCCTTTATCCCCGGGAAAAGATCCGGCGGCTTTCTCTCTGCCGCGGCCAATCCCGCCTTCCCGATATGTGCGGCGGCATATCTGGTGCTGGTCTTCCTGATCGATTGAGAAAGGTAAGGTACAGATAGATGAACGAAAATGAAAAAAATATGCCGCTTGAAGATGACGGATTTCTCCCGGACAGCGGCTTTGCGAGAAAGAAAGAGGAGCCTGCTCCCGGCACGGTAAAAAAGCCGGAGAGCTCCGTTCCTCAGAAAAACTATACCGTCAGGAGAGTAACCCCCTCGGGTGCACGTCCCATTCCCCGTCCACAGCCGCAGGCACAAAAGGTCAATCCTCAGCCCCAGGCTCAGCCAACGGCTCCTAAGGCTGCTCCCGCACCTCAGACGCCGCCTACAGCTCCTAAGGTTACTCCCACGCCACAGGCTCAGCCCGCGACTCCCAAGGTAACTCCCGTACCTCAGACGCCGCCTACAGCTTCTAAGGTTACTCCTCCGCCACAGCCTCAGCCAACG
>JAFQUL010000099.1 GCA_017408535.1 Clostridia bacterium | reverse complement strand
TGGCGGAGGGTGTGGGATTCGAACCCACGTGCCCAGAGGGCAAACGGTTTTCAAGACCGCCTCGTTATGACCACTTCGATAACCCTCCGTAGGTTATCTTTAGCGAAATGCTCCGGAATTTGGAGAGAATTTCGCGAGAGAACTATGAAATTTTTGTATTTTAGAAAATGCCGAAAACCCTTGATATTACAAGGATTTTGAGGGAACAAAAGGAACTTCTGCGCGCGGGTTTTCAAGACCGCCTCGTTATGACCACTTCGATATCCCTCCGGATACGTTTTTGTGAGCAACATATAAATAATATCACAGAGAAAGCCAATTGTCAAGAAACGAAATAATAAAATTTCATATTTTTTAGTAAAACTTTTGCGTTTCATCTTGATTTTTTTACCGGTGTATGCTAAAATGTTAGTGCTTTTGATATTTACGGCAGATTTTGCCGTCTTTTTGGTATGCTTATATATACCGTGCGTCGTCCCCGGCAGACGCAAGATAATAAATTGATTTTTCGGGGGGAAAGGATTTCGTACGGCAGTTTCCGTACGGGTAAACAATAAATGTTTGAAACTATTCTCGGTATAGCCCTTCTTATTATGTCTGTGTTCATCATCATCGCTGTTCTTATGCAGCACGGTAAGTCTCACGGCCTTTCCGGTACTATCGCCGGCGGCGCAGAGACCTTCTTCGGTAAGAATAAGGGAGCTTCCATTGACAGCCTTCTTTCTAAGGTTACTACGGTCGTGTCTATCGTGTTCGTTGTGGTTGTTATCATCGCTTACGTTGCACAGGACAACTCTTCCCCCGTTGTTGATAACACCGGTTCTACTTCCACTACTACTGCTCCTGCGGATACTACTGATCCTGCAGATACCACTGACCCTGCAGACACTACTGAGGCTGCAGATACCACTGAGGCTGCAGATACCACTGAGGCTGCTGATACTTCCGCCGCAGAGTGATCCCCCAAAATATAATAGCTAAAACGGGAAGCACAATATATACCGGCCGTGCTCGGCGCGGGTGTCTTGGCTTCCCTTTTTTGTACGGAGAATCTACTATGAAAAAAGAAGAAGCAGTAAGAATAAGCATAAGATCCACCCAGTATGATCTTGACGGCAAGGGTACGGAGCTGTTTTTTGCCGAGGACGGTACCCCGTTTGTAGAGCCTTCTGCTCAGACCGGAAAAAAGGATAAAGATAAAGAAAAGGAAACGAAGGAGAACACTATCGAGCTTGATACCGACGGTGTTATCAGATACGGCAGCGGCAGGATAGAGCTTTCCTATGAGGAGACTGAGCTTACCGGTATGGAGGGCTCGACCACTACTCTGTATTTCGATGAGGATAACAGAGGCCTCGTTACAATGCTCAGAGAGGGTGCTGTAAATACTGTTCTTGTGTTTGAAGAGGGAAAGCGGCACGTATGCGTATACGAGACGGAGTATTTCCCCTTTGAGTTGACTATACACACCTATCGTGTTGAAAACGGTCTGGGACGTGATGGCGGCGAATTTTCAATAGATTACGTTATCGAGATGCACGGAGGTGCATCAGAGCGAACAAAATTCAAGCTCAGAGCAAGAAAAATATAAAGCGAAAATGAAAGAAGGAGGTTCTTATGACTGATACCGAATATAAAGCTCAGCTTTCGTCGGGTGGGACAGGAGCCTTCCTTTTTTACGGTGATGAAGGTTACCTCAAGGAGCATTGGCTGAGGACTACCCGCAAACAGCTGGTAGCAGAGGGTGATACCTTTAATCACATTGTATTAAGTGGTGTAAAATCTATCGACAAGCTGCTTGATGCCATTGAGCAGCCTCCCTTTATGGCGGCAAATAAGCTGATCGAGCTTCACGAGGTACAGTATTCCGAGCTGAACTCGGATATGTTTGATGCTTTATGTGCCTGCGGAGATGCCGTTAAGGCCCAGGGTGATACCACTCTTATCATATATACTCTTACCGATGAGTTTGATCCCGGAAGCCTTCCGAAGAAACCGTCTCCCGCATATAAAAAGCTCACTGCTTCATTTGAACCGGTGGAGTTTGCTACGGTTACCGCAGGAAAGCTGTCTGCGTGGGCGGGACGGCATTTTGCCCATGAGAGAATAATTGCTGAGCCACGTCAGCTTCAGAGACTGCTTGACAGATGCGGTGAGTCAATGCAGGTCCTCGCTTCTGAAATCGAAAAGCTGTGCTGTTATCTCCACAGTCAAAGCCGTGACCGTCTTACAGACGAGGATATCGATCTTGTCACTGTCACCGGTGTGGATAACGATGCCTTTGCAATATCCAATGCCTTGCTTGGCCGCAATAAAGAGGCGGCTCTTGCGGCTCTCGCCGAGATGAAGGCAAATCATACAGATCCGATAATCGCTACTGCCGGTATAATCAAGGTGATCTGCGACCTGGCAGAAATATCGAAATATCTGGAGTGTGGTCTGACAAAGGATGCTATTGCCAAGAAGAAGACTATGCATCCGTACAGAGCGGGGCTTTTCATCGATGCCGTCCGCCGCTGGGGTGACGGCAGACTGTCATACGCTCTTGACGTATGTATGGAGGCAGACCTGTCTCAAAAGAACAGTTCTAAGGGGTATCTTCCTGCAGAGCTGCTTCTCGCCAAGCTGTTTTCCCGATAGTTATTTTTTACGAGGATCTTATGGACAAGCTGAAGATACTGTACCCCGTTATCGTTGAGGGAAAGTACGATAAAATAAAGCTGGATTCAATAATTGAAGCAAATATAATCATGACCGACGGATTCGGAATATTCAAAAAAGACGAGCTTAAGGCTCTGCTCAGAAGGCTTGCCGAAAAATTCGGCAAGGTCATAGTTCTTACCGACAGCGACGGTGCAGGGCGGGTGATCCGTTCGCATATTCGTGGGATACTGCCGCCGGATTCGGTCATCGATCTCTATACTCCGGATATAAAGGGTAAGGAAAAGAGAAAGACCGCACCCTCTGCCGCAGGACTTCTCGGTGTAGAGGGAATGGAGGCGGAGCTTCTGCGCGATCTGTTCCGGCCTTTTTCCGACAGCTGTGACATTACTCCAAAAGGAAATATTACCAAGCTTGATTTCTACGGTGACGGCCTGTCGGGTCGGACTGATGCTGCTGAAAAAAGATATCGGCTGTGCCGCACTCTCGGTCTTCCCCGGGAGATGAGTGCCAACGCACTGCTGTCAGCGATAAATATGCTGTATACCCGTGAGGAATATCTGTCCGCTCTTAAAAAAACTGAGGAGGATGAATAAATGAGCTTTAACGCAAAGAACTTTTTTGCAAACGCAGGCAAGGTGCTTCGTGATAAGAATATACCGCTGACAAAGAAGCTGCCTCTTTGTCTTGGTGAATACTACGATTTCTTTCTCTATTTCACTGTGGGAGTTATAACTACGGTAGTAAATCTTGCAATATATTTTGCACTTGTCAATCTCACCGCTATGGACCCTTACACAAGTACCGCCATTGCCTGGGTAGTGGCAATGCTGTTTGCCTTTTTTGTAAACAAGCTGTGGGTGTTCAAGGATAAGGACTGGAGTCCAAAGCATGCGGCATATCAGTTTTTGACCTTTGCGGCAGCAAGAATACTGTCCTTTGGAATAGAAGAGCTGGTTCTTTTCCTCGGTATCGAGCTGTGCCACATTAACGAGAACGTTATCAAGATTCCCACTCAGGTCATAGTCGTGCTTATCAACTACGTTGCAAGTAAGCTGTTTATCTTCAAAAAGAAGAAGAGTGACGAGGAGAGCTCTGATTCTGACGAGAAATAAAACGGAGAGAAAAAATGTCTTTGGGTTTTACTTTCTTTTTTAACAGTATCTTACTTGGTATAGGTCTTGCAATGGATGCGTTTTCTGTTTCTCTTGCCAACGGGCTTAACGAGCCTTGCATGAAAAAGGGGAAAACGGCAGGAGTTGCGGGTGTTTTCTCTGCTTTTCAGTTTGCTATGCCTATGATCGGCTGGATATGCGTAGCGACGATTGCACAGTATTTTAAGGCGTTTGAAAAATGTATCCCCTGGATCGCTCTTTTGCTTCTCGGTTATATCGGAGGTAAGATGCTTTACGAGGGTATCACAAATAAAGATTCCTGCGAGGAAAAGCCGTCCGTCGGCCTTGCGGCCTTGCTGGTGCAGGGTGTTGCTACCTCGATCGATGCGCTGTCTGTGGGATTCACTATCGCCGATCACGATCTTATAGAGGCAGTACTTGCTTGCCTGCTCATCGGTGCAGTTACCTTCTTTATCTGCTTTGCGGGCATCCTGATCGGCAAAAAAGCGGGAACAAAGCTTGCAGGAAAGGCCGGAATACTCGGCGGTGCGATTCTTATTTTTATTGGACTTGAGATCTTTATCACAAGCTGGTTTTGATCGTTAAATTACATAATCACTCATAGAAAATCCGGGTGACACAGAAGGAAAAACATTTACAAAAAAGCGATGGATATAAGGGCTGTACTCTAAAGGACAGTTTTTAATTCCAGCAGGGAATAGTACCTACCGACAGGAAAAGGACAGAGAATTTTTGCGTTCTCTGTCCTCTTTTTTTGCAAATACCGGCTTAATTAAAGACAACTAATCCACCACACACAATTATTTAAGATATGGTGTATCTCTACCTCCGCTATAGTATGCAAATATTTCAGGCTTTTCAATAATCTCTCGAGCAAAAATCAGCAAAGCGATAAATGAGGGAGTAGGATTAAAATGATACACCGTTTGTATTTCATCATCCATTTCAATTTGTGTGGAGT